>CAZIOW010000005.1:0-54060 GCA_964541025.1 uncultured Thermoplasmatales archaeon | reverse complement strand
CTCAAGATTGACATTTTTAAATTCCATTTGACTGTCATAAACGATGCCTATTAAACCTTAAGGTTAATGAAATCTCATAAATTTTTCTAAGGACGGAATGAACCATATAATTATTACTTCCCGTACATGTAGCATTTAATAGAAAGTAAAATAAATGTTTCAAAATAATTAGTAATCCTTAAAATTTTTTCCGATTTTTTAAGTTATCCTTTCAAAATCCCTGTCCTGATTCTGCCTCTCCAGCATCCAGTTAGGATACATCTTTCTTCCTTTTGAAAGTTCATTGAGTCTATCTCTCTGAGATGAGTTCAATTGCACATCTATGGCCCCAATATTCTCTTTTAACTGTTCCATAGTCTTAGCGCCAATTATTGCAACTTGCCCTTGTGAGATTATCCATGACAAAGCTACTTGAGAGGGTTTGGCTCCCTGTTCCTCTGCTATCCTAACAACCTCCTCAACTATTTTCCAACCCTGCTCTTCCTCAAAGTAAGGGAAGAAAAATCCCCTGTCACCCATTCTGCTTCCTTTCGGTGGTTTTTCACCCTTTCTGTATTTCCCGGTAAGGATACCTCCGTGCAGTGGGCTCCATGAAAGAAGCGTCATCTTGCTATATCTTAGATAGGGCAGCACTTCATATTCAATATCCCTATTTAAAAGGCTGTAATTCATCTGAGCGCTTTCGTATCTTGCATAACCTCTCTCCTGAGCCCTAGACTGAAATTCTGCTATCTGCCAGGCTGCAAAATTTGAAATTGCTGGATAAATGACTTTCCCGCTATCCACAAAATTCTGCATTGTACTCAGTATTTCATCAATATTTCCAAATTCATCCCATCCGTGGTACTGGTATATATCCACCCTATCTGTACCAAGTCTTTCCAGACTGTTTCTTAAAGCAATTGATATATGGTGCCTTGAGAGACCTGTCTCATTTATTCCCTTTCCCATTCTACCCCTGACTTTAGTTGCAATCATTACCTGATCTCTGTAACCTTTTAATGATTTTCCTAACATTATTTCAGCATCCCCGGCATCATATATATCAGCTGTATCGAATAAATTGATTCCGCTGTCAATGCATTCCTTTACCATCTTGTCAGAAAGTTCCTGATTCACTCCACCTAGATTCCACCTGTTCTTTTCTCCAAGGGTCATTGCACCAAAGGACAGAATTGATACAAAGGACCCTGTATTTCCATACCTTACGTACTTCATATTCCATTATTTTAAGATAGAATATTAGCTTTACTTATAAAAATTAAAATATTAAAGAAATTATGATTCAATAAAAACCTTGTATGCGTTGTATGCGCTCCACAGATCAAGCTTGCTAACAAGCTCAAACGGGGAATGCATGCTTATTAATCCTGGGCCCATATCTATTACGTTGAAACCATAGCTTGCAAGGTATTTGGCTACAGTTCCTCCTCCACCTTCATCAACCTTTCCTAGGAGACCATACTGATAAATTACCTTCTTATCCTCAAACATCTTTCTTATCTCTGCCATAAATTCTGCCTGGGCCTCGCTTGCACCATATTTTCCGCCTGATCCTGTATATTTCATTATAAGAATCCCGTTTCCAGCTTTCCCTGCATTGCTCATATCATGAACATTTTTGAACAGCGGATTTACAGCGGCGCCTACGTCAGCACTTATAACCTTTGACCTGTGCATTATATCGAGCAATTTGCCATATGTATAATTTTTTCCTGACTTTTCGAGAATATTAACGAGAACATACTCTATGAAATTGGACTGGGCACCCACATTTCCGTCACTTCCGATCTCTTCTTTGTCATAGAGAATCACTATCACATTATCGTTTGTCTTTGCATCTAACAATGCTCTGGTAGCAGTGTAAGAGCAGATTTTATCATCCTGCCCATAAGCACCTATCATAGCTCCATCAATTCCAACATCCCTGGGCTTTTCTGCTGGGACAACTTCCAGATCAGCGGAATAGAAATCATCTTCATCAATCCCATATCTTTCCTTCATTAAATTCAGGAAATATTTCTTGAAGGCGTTTTCCTTCTCATCTTTTGCAGGTATGTGAGAAACGATTATTTCCATCTTTTCTCCTTCAAATCCTTCAAGAAGTTTCTTTTCTCCCTGCTCCTTCCGTGAAAGATGCGGTAGAAGATCCGGAATTGAGAAAACTGGATCGTTCTCCTCTTCCCCTATCTTTATTTCAATTTTCTTTCCCTGTTTGGTCACAACCAACCCATGCAGGGCCATAGGTCTGCTGAACCACTGATATTTCTTAATTCCTCCGTAATAATGAGTTTTCATAAGAACAAAATGTGATTCCTTGTCCTCTTCCAGTGGATGAGGTTTCACGTCTAGCCTGGGAGAGTCCATATGTGCAGCGATTACCTTGTACTCTGCGAATGGATCCTTTCCTAAGTGAACCAACGCTATTGCCTTTTCATTCTTCACTACGTAATATTTACCACCTGGTACAACCTTTCCTGTCATCTCTTTAAAACCTTTTTCCTCTGCAAGCCTTCTGAAAAATTTAACTGCTTCCCTTTCCGTTTTAACCTCTCCAATGAATCTTTTATACTCTTCTGAGAATCCAAATATCTTTTTTCTTTCTGATTCACCAATCAGATTCCATCCTATTTTTTCTTCTGTCATGATAATATCACCCTCTTATAGCCCTACCGCTTACTAAAATTTTTTGAAAAAAAATAAAAATATTCAGCATTTGAAAAATGGAACTGGAGTATATTATTCAATGGTTGTTGTTTACAACATCAAAAAATTCTTTTGCACTTATTCTCTCGAATTTCTTTCCGGCTTCAAGTATTTCCTTTGCCCTGTCCCTTGAGTCCATTATCCTTTCACCTTTTGATTGCAGATCGTCCCATGAATAGGGATTCCTGAAGTGCCCCTTGGGGAAAAGTACTTCACTTTCCTCCTTTCCTGATTTTGTAAAAACAGTTATTTTGACTGGCAGATATTCCGGATACATTTTATCATATTCCGGACTGACTGATACTTTCATTTTATCTATTAAGCTTAATATTTTAGAGTCTTCAAGATATTTTTTTGAAAACGATGATGGATTTGGCGAGCCATAAAGAAGTGAATATGCTATTATGTATGGCATGCTGTGATCTGCTGTCTCCTTTGTTTTTGGTCTCAATTTTTCAGGATCTTTCACAATTATCTTGTGTGCGACAGAGAATGTATCAACCCTGATGTCTTCAATTTTTTCCTTTCCTATCTTCTCCTTAATATTCAGAGCTGCCTCGACTGCACTCATTGCATGGTATTCTACCGGAAAATTCTTGATCATAGTTTTTAGTATATAGTTCTTGGTGAAATCCAACTTAAATTCTCCAGAAACCTGTTTGAAGAAACCCATTTCTCCTTCAAATATTGGAGAAGGTCCTGTGAATCCTTCACCTGCCAGCATTGCGGCAAATACACTGTTTCTTGATGCGTTGGCTGCGGTTGTACCCTTCCACATGCTCAATTCGCCGGCCCTTGTCTGTCTCAAGCTTATGTTATTATTAATTCCAAGATTAAGTGTATGAATAAACTTGTCTCTGTCATATCCGTTCAATGCAGCAAGTCCTGCGGCTGATGAAATTGATATGTACGTAACATGGTCCCACCCCCTGTCTCTAATTGAAACAGCATCAGATAGTGCTCCAACAACCTGATATGCAACACCTATAGACTTTATCATTCTCTCTCCATTCTCCTCTATTGAATATCCATATGCAAGGATAGGAGGGATGTTATCAGATGGATGCAATGCCTCCTTGGAAAGATAAGTGTCATTATAATCAAGATATCTAGTCATGCTTCCGTTGAGAAATGTTGCTATGTCCACAGAGGCTTTCCTGCTTCTAAAGTAAATGGGAGAGTTGAGTTTTCCCTTGCTGGGAAGTAATGCCCTTTCAGCAATCTTTACTGGTTCTGCATTTCTTGCACCATATGATACAAATATAGAGTCAACAATCCTTTTCTTGATTTCTTCTGAAATCTGCTCATCAATTTTTGATTCCATCAGCTTTTCAGAATATTCATATATATCTTCTGCGATAGTCATAGAATCACCTCCCTTCATAATCGTGAAGATAAAAATGTTATTTTTAAGGTTAAAGTGAAAGTATCATCTGAGTTGTCTCGTTTACCTCTTTCTCTATATTCTTGTATTTTACCCTAATTTTTTCCTGAATGTCAGATGGCACGTCCCTGATGCTTAGAATGTTAAGCAGATGCTGAAGTTCACTATCCATTAAAATAGATAGAGCTCTGAGTTTATCAAAATCTTCACTCTTTATTTCCTGACTCTTTTCTGATATAAAACATGTGAAATGCACTGCTCCACTCTTGGTAAATGTGAACTTTTCTCCTGTCTTTATAGAGTTCTTGCAAATATAACAGTTAAATTCGGCCATAAAAAATAAATGATGTTAAAAATAAAAACTTATCTGATTATTTATAAAATGAAGACCCTATTAGCGATGCAAGGAAAGTTGTAGCTAAAACTTCAACTGCAAGTATTATGAATAGAAATGAGGGGCCTCCCGGAATTCCAGAAATAGTTGAGAAGAGAGATGAATTGGCTATTCTTGTAGGAAATCCTGTGACTGTTATATATAGAAATATACCCACAAGAGATGAGATTGATGTGTAAAGTCCAACTATTTTCCTTTTATCATTCATATACAGCGAAAGAAAGAATGCTGTTGCTATTGCCAGAAACCATACTGAAATCGAGGCAAATATGAATGAAAGTATTAGCTGTATTATAAGTGCAACGTATATTTTCATGGTTCTTCACCTCCTACATACAGATACAGGAATGGACCTGGGACTGTGGATGGTATTATAGTGTAATAATCACCGCTATTCCATGGAATAAAATTGTTTTGATAATAGGGACTTAGAGGATTCTCCGTAAGTCCTCCTGGGTATATACCCTGGGCATTTATCGGATCACTCATGTTAGCAACTAACCTCCATGAAGGCCCAAATGATGATTCCATCCCATATGCTGCGTTCAGTGTATTTCCATCACCCGGGGCCGGGATGGAGGATGTGTTTAGTGAATTTACTCCAAAGAAACTTGAAAGTTCCCTCTTGTGGAAATTTCCCCACTGCCAGCTATTTGATATGATACCGTATTCCTTCACCATTGTATTTATAGTAATGTTGTACGCTTCGCTCATTATGGAAAATGCATTCCTTTCTTCCTTCACAGTGCCGTTGCTGTAATAAACGTCAAAGTAAGCAGCATTTGGATAGTTAAGTGTCCAGTTCATGAGATCTTCTATAAGGGGTCCGTGATAATAATCATCTCCTCCGAGGAAAAATGAAAATTGTCCATAACCCTCGTCTAAAGTTATGTTGAAAGATGACATATAGGGCTGGAATGTGAGATTTATATAGTTTAGAAGCCAGAAATGATATAGTGTCGCTGCCGTTGAATTTGTTGTGAAATTACCATTCCATGATACAAGAGCCTGATATTCTGGGGTTTTATTGAGGCCTTCCCTATTCAGCAGATATAATAGGGGAGGAAGAAAAACATTCGTGCTGTAATCGTGAACGCTAAGCTGTATTTCTTCCATTTTCTCGGTATTTAAATCATTCATTGTGCTTAGCATATAATAAGCCTGATCAGCCCTGAAGCCTGATTCCTGATCCCACCCAATATAATAGGGATAATTATCTGAGACTGTTATCTGATTGCTTGAAAAAACAAATCCATTTGAAGGATTGTACAGATATGGAAGCTTTGAGATAGGGATGAAACCAATCCAGTTGGAACTGCCGTTGCCCGGTAAAATTCCCCTTGGATTTCCGTGTTCTATAATCGGATATCTTCCATACGGGAAGATCCCTATATTTCCATATTTGTCTGCAACTGCCCAGTTCTGAATTCCCACCCTGAACCATTCAGAAATGTTCTGTCTGAACTGTGTGACGTTCTTTGCATAATCCATATTCAGGACTGCGTTTATTTCATAGCTTGGTATCAGCCCTGTCCAGTCCATTGCTATAGGAGTTGGGTTGTTTATGAGAACTACTCCGTTGTCCGCCCTTTCAACCTGAATGTTAACAGGATCCCCTCCCTTGACATTAATCGTCTCATTCATGATGTTGAAATGTAACCACTGACCATTTGAGAAATACTGATATGGATGATTAGCTGAGGTCTGTTCTGCATAGAAATAAGTCTGCTGTATCTGTCCATTTGTGGCACCCCAAGCTATGTAAGGATTATGGCCCAGTATTATTCCAGGAAATCCCGGGAATATTACGCCTACAACATTTTCGCCGGGGGATACCAACTGGAACCCAATCCATATTGAAGGTACTGTTGTAGATAGATGCGGATCATTTGCAAGCAGTGCAGAAGTGTTTTCTGTTTTGATCCCATTGACTGCCCAGTTATTGCTACCAAGATCCTTGAATGTTGCATACTTTAGATTCAGGTCCTGCCAAAGAAGGCTGAGCCACGATGGAAGACCGGGTGGATCGGCAAAATAGGAATTTATGGATTTCATTTCACTCTGATTTATTATGAATGAAGGAGTATAGAAAGAAAGATTTTCCATATTTCCAGTTTCATTATATATTCCAGGATTCAGGGAATATGGAACTATTGGGTGTTGAATCCCCTCCGGATATACAGGGTATATTCCTCTGATTATATTCTCAGGCATATTCTGGAGTGCGTAGTTGAAATAAATTGGATCAAAACCCCCTGCACTGTTTTCCCAGAGGAATAATTGTTGAACCGCAAGGACGTCAGTAACATTCCATAGCGAAGGCTGGAAACTAAGTATTTTGAACAGCATTGGGTATTCAGCGGGTGAAAGGCTCTCAATATATGCATTAATTCCATCCGCAAATTCACTTATCGCAAGATAAGCTCTGCTGTCCCGGGACAGATTTGCATTCTCCTGTTCTGCTATCTGCAAGTCTTCCAGCTGCCTGAAAAATATGTCAGTCCCTACCGCAGATGGCCCTACTACCTGCGCAAGGGTCCCTAATGCAGTTCTCTTGAGAAATTCCATCTGTTCCAATCTATACTTTGCTTCCTGATAACCCTGTTCATAATAAAGTCCCCACGTTTTATCTGATGCTATTCCTATTATCCCATCAGATTGAACATTTATTATTACATGGGCAGTGCTTCCATTTTGTGTAACATTCACATAAGATAACCCAAGTGATACTGATTGATTAGTGGGAGAAATTATACCCGTTGAAGGGTTGGTCATAGAAATTATTGACGGAAGTGGTCCAAGCGGCATAGTAGAGATGAGCAAAACGATCACAAGAATTATAATTGATATTACGAACCTGCCTTTCCTTAAATGCATATTAAAGAATGTTTTAAACAATATTAATAATTTTTCCCTTATTATTCAATTCTTAAAGGAAAGGAAAATTATTTATTGCAGAAATTAACATCCAGAGATTTGCCGATAATCTCTTCCTTCAATACTGTAATGAAATCTTCCAGTGAAACCAGATTCTTCTGTTTATTTTTCCTATCTCTTACAGATATCTTTGATTCATTTACCTCTTTGTCTCCGATGATTATAGTATAGGGTATCTTGTCGCCATGAGCTTCCCTGATCTTCTTGTTTATGGTCTCTGACGATAGGTCGCTATCAACCCTTATGCCCTCTGAGATCACCCTTTCTATAACCTTTTTGGAATATTCTATGCTCCCTTCTGAAATATTGACTACCCTTACCTGTATTGGAGATATCCAAAGCGGGAAAGCACCTGCGAAGTGCTCTATTATGACTCCCATAAACCTGTCAAGTGAACCGTATATCGCTCTGTGTATCATGACTGGTTGCTGTGGTTGATTGTTTTCATCATTGTATTTCAGATCAAAGTGGTCCTTATCAGGCATGAAGAAATCAAGCTGTATAGTAGAGAGCTGCCAGTACCTTCCTATGGCATCCCTCACATCAACATCAATTTTCGGACCGTAAAAAGCTGCTTCTCCTTCCTTTATTTCATATTTTATTGACCTGTTCTCCAAACTCTGCTTCAGCGCTTTCGTAGCCCTTTCCCAGACTTCGCTCGAACCTGTATACTTTTCTTTGTTATTCTCGTCCCTCGTGCTTAGCTTGAATTTTAGCTCCTTGATACCGAATGTGCTGTAATAGACTTCCTTGATTATATCTATAAGCTTCCCTACTTCCTCTTCTATCTGATCCATTCTTACGAATGCATGGCCATCATCCTGTGTGAGGGACCTCACTCTCAGCAGTCCACTGGTGACCCCTGACTTTTCGTACCTGTAGACAGTTGCGAATTCACTAAAACGGACAGGCATATCCCTGTAGCTCCAAGCCTTTCTCTGGAATATGAGGATGTGTCCTGGGCAATTCATGGGCTTCATACCATAATCTTCATTTTCCACTTCCATGAGAAACATATTATCCCTGTAATGTGACATATGGCCGGATTTCTCCCAGAGAGTAGTTTTAAAGGCATGAGGTGTCCACACCTCCTCGTAACCTGCCTTCCTGTTTAGCTGTTTCATATAATTGATGAGCTCATTCCTCAGGGCAACCCCCTTAGGAGTGTAAATTGGAAATGAAGGACCGTATTCAGGTCTCATGATGAAAAGATCTAGTTCCGCACCAAGTTTACGATGGTCCCTCCTCTTTGCCTCTTCGAGCATTGCAAAATATTCCTTCATCATCTTCTCATTTGGAAATGCAGTGCCATATATCCTCACTAGAGGGGTTCCTTTCTCATTTCCTCTCCAGTACGCATTAGATACTGAGAGAATTTTGAAAGCCCTCAGATATCCTGTTGAGGGCAGGTGCGGGCCAAGACAGAAATCAACGAAATTCCCCTGTTCATAGATGGTTGATGAAGAACCATCTGGTACATTTTCCTCAATCAATTCCAGCTTGAATGGGTTGTTCTTAAAAAGTTCCTTTAGTTCATCTTTCTTCAGTTCTTTCCTTGAAATTTTAAGATTTAACTTCACTATTTCCCTCATCTTATCTTCAATTTTTTTCAGGTCTTCTTCAGTAACATTTCTCATATGTATGTCATAATAGAATCCTGGCGGATCTTCGGTTACTGGTCCTACAGTTGGCTGGGCATCTGGATAAAGTTCCTTGACAGCCTGAGCAAGAATATGAGCACCTGAATGCCTCAGAATGTGAATACCGTCCTCACTATCTATCCTTACGGGTTCTATTGTGGCATCTTCGTTAACAATATGTGATAGATCAACCAGCTTTCCATTCACCTTGGCTGCCACAAGGTCCTTATCCCTGTAATTCATAGATTCAAGGATCTCTTCGACAGACTTGGGTGAAGAAATTTCCAACTCTGTAGTTTTTTCGCCACGCCTCAATCTGACCTGCATAGAAAAAGATAAGTTAGTCCTATATCTAATTTTCTTTATTCTTCCTGAAATTTTTGAGTGAAATATTCCAGTTTTCAATTGAAATCATACATTTTGAAATGAGAATAATTGTTTTCAAGAATAACGTTAGAATTTTCTATTACTTGTCAATATTGAACAAAGAAAGGTGAAGATCAAATTGAAATTTTACCTAGAAAATTATGGGTGCACACTCAATCAGGCTCAGGGAGAGATGATAGCAAATTTCCTCATATCCCAAGGGAATCAGATTGTTGATGAACCTGTCGAAGCCGATTCTGTTCTTCTATCAACATGTGTAGTTATAAAGCATACTGAGGAAAAGATGAGGAAAAGAATTGAAGAGATCAGGAAGGAGGGAAAGGAAGTTATTGTATCTGGATGCCTGACCCATTTCCCCCTGGAAAATGTCAAAAAACTCGATTTTAAGTATTCTGTTGGGAACCTCCCCATCATAAAGCACGATGATCTGAGTGTGGGTCTCCCTGTAGCTGAGGGCTGTAACGGTGGTTGCACTTTCTGTATCTCAAGGATAGCAAGGGGAAGATTGAGGAGCTTTGATGAGGGAAATATTCTCGAAAGTGTAAAAAAATTGGTTTCATCTGGTGCAAAGGAGATTAGAATAACTGCACTTGATACAGCTTCCTATGGTCAAGATAATGGCAAAAGTCTTCCTGAATTGTTATCGCGTATTACTGAAATTGAAGGGGATTTCAGGATACGGGTAGGGATGATGGAACCTGAAAATGCTTATTCAATATTTGATGACCTGCTTAGGGTGATGGATTCTCAAAAAATATATAAATTTCTTCATATCCCATTCCAGAGTGGCGATAATTCAATTTTAAAGAAAATGGGTAGGAAGTACAATATTCAGGAATTTAATGAGATAGCATTAAGTTTCAGGAAAAAGTTCCCTTCGGGGATGCTCAGCACTGACGTAATTGTGGGTTTTCCAACAGAAACTGTTGAAGGGCTGAGAGAAACTCTCAAGGTGCTTAGAACAGTTAAACCTGAGATATTGAACATAACGAAATACTCACCCAGGCCAGGAACTCCAGCCTACAGATGGAAGGTACCTTCCACCAACCAGACTGCGCAGTGGAGCCAGATATTCCATGAAGCGCACAGGAGTATCTCGGAGGAATCTATGTCAAGATTCAAAGGGATGGAAGTAGAGATAACCCTGATGGAGGAGGGAAAGGATGGAACTCTAATAGGGAGGGATGAGAACTATCATCCAGTCATAGTCAAAAAGGGCCATATAGGAGAAAACAGGAAGGTAAAGATTATAAATTATACTCCGTTTTATCTTATTGCGAAGTGAAAGAATGTCAAATTTCAATTTTGAATTCTCCCCTGTGCTTAAGGGAAGGACAACGGGAGTCATTTTAAATGAGAATGAAATTGAAATTCTTAATGAGATCAAATTAAATGGTAATGAATTAAATATGGATGATCTCAATCCACAGAGGAGGGGGGAAGCTGTAAAAATTTTTAAAAAAATAAATAGTGAATCTCCTGCTGTAATTGAGAATAATGGAAAATACAACCTCAATGAGAATGGTATCAAACTATTTGAAGAAGCCAGAAGGATCAGCAATGTATCTAAATTTTATGCAGTTCATCCTTATATCAGGCCAGCAGTTACTGTAGATGGAATCATTTTCTATGGCGATGATATAGTTCTCATAGAGAGAGGAAATGAACCTTTTAAAGGTAAAAAAGCACTTCCAGGTGGTTACGTAAATTATAATGAGAAAGTGGAAAGTGCGTTCCTCAGGGAAATGAAGGAGGAGATTGGCAGAAATGTAGTTGAAATGAAGCTCTTTACAGTGGTTTCTGACCCTGGACGCGATCCAAGGGGGCACACTGTCTCAGTTGTATTCTCAGGGCATATTGAACAGCCTCCGATTGCAGGAGATGATGCGGCTAAAACATTCATAACACCGGTATCAGAGGCTCTAAAGATTGAAATGGCTTTTGATCATCAGGAGATAATCAGAAAATTTGTTTCTATGTATAAGAATTAAATAAAATTGATTAAAATTATTCTATATACAGCTTTGCGATCGTGAAATATCTTCTTGCAAGTGTAAGCGCTGTTTTAAGATTTTTTGCTCCCTTTCCTATGGCTGATGCCTTGTAATTTGGGTCAACCTTCACATTGACAACATAACCACTTTCACCTGCAGTCACATTAAGAGCTGAAACCTTATACCTGTAGAAAAGATTCCTGAAGAATTGCTCAGGTTCTGGAGAGAAGTCCAGTATGTTTATTCTCTTCTTCAACATTTCCTTGACCTTTTCAAGCGCCTTCTTCTTGTCATCGCTTGTAAATAATTTGTATGTTCCTCCCTTTTCAAGGACGAAGAATATCACATCTTCAGTTTCCATCACATCCTTTACTGGAACTCCCACCATGGATTCAAACATTTTTATAAGGTCCAGACTCCTTGTATCAAGAGTGATTTCTCCCAACTTCAATCATTCCCCTTGAAAGCTGAATCTCCTGAATCCATTACACCAACAACAGTTACTGAAAATGGTTTTCCAAATATGGTGCCGAGCTGTAAAGAATTCAGAGGAACTGAGTATTTAGTTCCCTGTAATTTCTCAAACTTTTCCTTCAAATGAGGTTCTTCACAGTATACTACAGCCTTTAGCTGACCCTTCTTCAGCATTTTCATAGTCATTTTTTCGCCTAACACATATTTGCCTGTTTCTTTCAATCTGCCCAATTCCCACGAATAATCCAAGATCAATCACCTCTTTTGTACATTAGCTTTATTGCACCCGTACCCAACGTAATTGGTTGCCCCACTATAATATTTTCCGCTACTCCGTTTAGCTTATCCACCTCACCTATGAGGCCAGCATTTAACAGATGTTTGCTGGTTATTTCAAAGGCAGCTCTTGCCAGAACCGATGCCTTCTTTCCTGAAATGCCATGCCTTCCTATGGCCTCAACATTCCCGTCAAAAGTCATCATATCAGCCACCAACATCAGATGCCTTATATCTGTGTTAAGTCCTGCATTCTGGAGAGTTGAAATACTTTCTTCTATTATTGCCATCCTTGCTGCTTCTACGCCGAGCACCTGCGATATTTCTATTATATCATTTGTTCTTGTTCTAGTGAAGTCAACATCCTTTAGCTCCATAACACCTGCAAGATTTGAACCCTGAGTATAAATGATCCATTCCTTTGCCTTTTGGTCGAATTTCACTATTGCTCTCCTTATACCATCAAGACCCTTTATCTGATAAACCTTTAGGGCCTCGTAAAGCTGGTATAATTTCTTGAATGAAGGCTCTTCCAGTGTAATTTTCAGTTCGTAACCATCTTCCTGTATGGTTGCCTTTTGCATTCTCATCTTTCTAAGCTTTGTGATTACCTCTTCCTTTTTTAATCCTCTTTCCTCGAGCTTCTGTTTATCCAGGAATATTCTTATGAAGCTCTCCGTTGTATTGACCTCTATATCAGAAATATCCAATAAATTTGTTGATTCGATTGATCTCGCAAGAGATATTGCCTTGTCTTCATTTTCCTTGACCTTTTCATTGAGATAAATGGTCATCGAGGGTGTGCTTGGGGTCTTTCTTGCATCCACAATTTCTATAAGTCTAGGAAGACCAAGTGTCACATCCATTTCTGCAATACCTGCAAAGTGGAAAGTTCTCATGGTCATCTGGGTACCGGGCTCACCAATGCTCTGTGCTCCTACTATGCCTACTGCTTCATATGGGTCAACTGTTGTTTCCTTGTATTTCCCAATTGTGGCATCTATTAATTTATCAAGGTCTTTATCATTTATCCCATATTTCTTCTTGGCATCGCTTATTTTTTGAGCAATTTTGATTGGAAGTGGAACTCCCTTTCCTTCAGCCGTTTTAAGTATTTCCTTTACTTCTCTGTCAAGCATGCTTTCAAAGGATTCCTTCAACTCTATTTTGGCCTCCTCTTTGTGTACTACGAATGCGTAGGATTCTATCTTATCAATTGAACCCCCAGTTGATTCTTCATAGTTAACGACATCGTCCTGTATCTCCTCTATAGATTCAATTTTTATGCAAGTTTTCAGTCCGTCCTTCCTCTTCTTTAGGCATTCGCTACCCTTGCTGTATTCCTCAATCTTTGAAATGCTTGCCCTTGCTACGAATGTTTTACCTGATATCGTTATCAGTGCTTCATTAACACCTTCCTCTGCAGGTATATCATAATCCACACAGTAACATACAGGTGCCCTTTCTATGATTTCCTTAATTTTCTTAACTGTGTCTTTCCAGGCAAGTATCATTTCTTCTCACCTCCGTACTTTTTGCCAAAAGTCTCCTTTACTATGTAATCTATGTCCACTGATTCTCCGGCAAACGACCTTGAAGGATCGGTGGCATCCTCCCCATAAATCATCTGAATAACAGAATCTTCGGTATCAAGAACCTTTCTCTCTTCAGATACTTTTAGATCCTCAAGTGCATTAATCAATCTTCTCTGCATATAACCTGACCTGCTTGTCCTGACTGCAGTATCGACAAGACCCTCTCTTCCTCCCGTTGCATGGAAGAAGTATTCAGTGGGATTAAGGCCTTCCTTGTAAGAGGATGTAACAAATCCCCTTGCGTATGCCCCAATATCCCCTTTCTTGAAATGAGGAAGAGTTCTGTTAGTATAACCCCTGTGCTGTCTCTGACCCCTGATACTCTGCTGCCCTATGATACCTGCCATCTGTGCTAAATTCATCATATTTGCCCTTGCACCTGACCTTGCCATTATGACAGTTGAATTCTCCATACCAAGGTAGTGCGAGGCTATTTCCGAACTCTTTTCCCTTGCCTGTGAAAGTACCTTCATTATCATTGATTCGAGTGTATCCTCGAGTGTTTTTCCTGGTTCAGGCCCAATGAGACCATTCCTGTAGTTTTCTATCAACTTCTCCACCTTATTCACAGAGTCCTTTCCTACTTCCCTTAGCTGCATTTTGGCCTCATGTGGTACATCCTCATCATCTATCCCTGTTGAAAATCCAAGGTAGCTTATTGTTCCTGCAGCGAGCCTTGTAAGATCATTCAAAAATTCAGCTCCTCTGGCATTTCCGTATTTCCTGATAACATAATCCAGAAGAACTCCCTTTGACTGGCCAATTGCATTTTCATCTATTGCACCGTTAACAAGTTTGCTGTTTTCTATCCTTACAATTCCCTCAGTTCCTTCTGGATCTAAACTCTTATCGTTCAGTTTCCCCTTGAACTCAATGTTCACTCCCTCTGGCAGTATTGTGGAGAAAATGTCCCTACCGCGATAATATTTCTTCCCGTCTTCCTCCACTACCGGAGGCATTTCTTTTATGTCCACATATGACATGATGTGCATGCCCATATCCACAGGGATGAGAGGGTTTCTGTATGTAAGCATGAAAAGGGCTGTAATGTGGTCGTGAATTGCACCCATTATTGGCCCACCGAATCTTGGGGAAAGGAAATTTTCCTGCACCTTCATCAGTATTTCAGCTTCGGCTCTTGCCTCCTGGCTCTGAAGTACGTGAAGGTTCATCTCATCACCATCAAAATCTGCATTGTAAGGAGTACACACTGCCAGATTAAATCTGAAAGTTCTGTATGGAAGGACTCTGACCTCATGGGCCATCATTGACATTCTATGAAGACTTGGCTGCCTGTTAAACAGCACAATATCACCATCTTGAAGCTGTCTTTCGATCTGCCAGCCGACCTCTATCTTCTCTGCCACATCCTTGGCATTCTTCTCAGAAACCTTAATCCTGCTCCCATCCCTCCTGTAGACATAATTCACGCCAGGATAGTAAATTGCAGGATCATCATTGCCGGGACCTCTCCTTATCATTTCCTTCATTCTTTCCATATTATGTTCTGTAACAGTTTCTGTTACTGTTAGCTCCCTGGCAGCCCTTACTGGAACTCCTACCTGATTAATTGATAGGAAAGGTTCAGGGCTTATGACCGTTCTCGCAGAGAAATTTACTCTTTTTCCTGAAAGGTTGCTCCTGAATCTTCCTTCCTTACCTTTCAATCTTTGTACAAGAGTTTTAAGTGATCTGCCAGACCTGTGTCGTGCTGGGGGAGTGCCAGGTGTCTGATTATCAAAATATGTGGTAATATGATACTGAAGAAGATCCCACAAATCCTCTATTATAAGTTGCGGGCTTCCTTGATCCCTGTTCTCCCGCAATCTCTGGTTTATTCTGATGACATCGACCAGTTTATGTGTCAGATCATCCTCGCTCCTTTCCCCTGTTTCAAGTGTTATAGTTGGCCTGACATTGACAGGGGGTACAGGAAATACTGTAAGTATCATCCATTCTGGCCTTGCAACCAATGGATCCATTCCGAGTAGAATTAGATCGTCATTTGGGATTTTTTCAAACCTTTCCCTTATTTCCTTTGGTGTAAGTTTCTTTCCCTCTTCCCTGAATGTCGTAGGCTTGTCAAGAGATATTTTCTTGTTTTCGAAATGACAATGTGGGCATATTACCACATCACTTGCCTCTGATTCCGCATCTGAAACAATATCATCATAATCGATGTCGTGCAGTTTATTCTTGACCTCCTCAATTTTCTTCTTGTATTCGTTGATCCTATCTTCAGTCAATTTAATTCTTCCGCAATTGGAACAAGTACTTGCAAGAATTGAGTAAATTTCCTTTATGAAACCTATGTGCAGTACAGGCATTGCAAGTTCTATATGACCGAAATGCCCTGGGCACTGGTCTACCTTTCCTCCACATGTCTTGCATTTCATTCCAGGTTCAATGACACCCATAGCTGGATCCATCAAACCCTTCTCTATCGGGAATCCATCATCATCATAGGTATCAGGAGTTATTACCTTAACCGCAGACATTTTCCTGATTTCTTCCGGAGATAGCAAGCCAAACTTTATTTCACTAATACCCTTGGATACCTCAACCTTCATTTGAGATCACCCAACCTTAACCTCATAACAACACCAAGCGACATCAGTTCATCTCTCATCAGTTTGAATGCATAGCTCGTTTCAATTGGATGTATATTGCTAGTGTTTCCGCATACTGGACATCTCAGCTGATGCGTCTTGTAATCATATATGGCAACATGACCGCAGTCGGGATCACCACACACATAAATGGTGAAGCCATCGCTCTGGTCAAGCAACCTGTCCTTTATTGCCATTGCAGCTCCATGACCTATGAGGGTATCTCTTTCCATTTCTCCGAATCTCAGACCTCCCTGCCTTGACCTTCCTTCTGTTGGCTGCCTGGTGAGTATCTGTACAGGCCCCCTTGACCTTGCATGGAATTTCCCTGCAACCATGTGATGCAACTTCTGATAGTAAACAACCCCTATGAAAATATCTGCCTTGAATTTTCTTCCGGTAAGACCATCATACATTGTTTCCCTGCCCGTGTACTTGTAACCATTTCTTTCCAGAGCTTCCCTAAGAGATTCCTCTGGCTCACCATTGAAAACTGTGCTGTTGATGAACCTTCCTTCGAGTGAACCAGCCTTTCCTCCTAAAGTTTCCAAAAGATGTCCTACTGTCATCCTGCTCGGGATTGAATGTGGATTTATGATAAGATCTGGAATAATTCCTTCCTCTGTGAATGGCATATCCTCCTGAGGTATAATGGCACCAATAACACCTTTCTGTCCATGCCTGCTAGCGAATTTGTCACCGAGTTCTGGAATCCTATCATCTCTGACCTTCACTTTTAAAAGTCTGCTGTTATTTTCAGAAACTGTAAGCAGAACTGAATCAACGTATCCGCTCTCCCCTGGTCTATTTGTTATTGAACTTTCTCTCCTCTTCTGAATGGATATATGCTGCTCTTCTTCCATGAACCTTGGAGGTGATGTCTTACCAATAAGAACGTCCCCGCTAGTAACATATGTCTCAGGGGCAATCATACCGTTCTCATCAATATTCCTGTAGGCCTCTTCGCTCCTTACTCCTCTCACTTCTGGAGGCGGTATCTCGAATCTGTCCTCCTGACCCCCTGGATATCTCTTTTCCTCTGCTCTGTATGTTCTGAAAAATGCAGATCTCCCAAAACCCCTCTCCACTGAAGCTTTGTTCACTATAATCGCGTCCTGAATATTATAATTGTGATATGATATCAGGGCCACCACTGCATTCTGACCAGATGGCCTCTGGTTGTACTTTATATAATCGGCTGTACGGGTAGTAACTAGGGGCTTCTGTGGATAGTGAAGAACGTGACCCCTTGTATCTGGTCTTAGCCTGTAGTTTGAGGATGAAAGGCCCAGTGATTGTTTTGTCATAGCTGCGCCCATTGTTACCCTCGGAGACTGATTATGCTCTGTGTAGGGTATAACGCCAACCACGACTCCCTGTATGATCATTGGGTCTATTTCAAGATGAGTGTGCTCCTCGTTGTAAAGCTTATTTACCTCAAACAGGTTGTTGCAGCTGAGACATTTGAGTTTGATCTTTTCTTCTCCTGGGTTTATCCAGTCTATTTTATCGCTGTATAGGAACGCTCCGCAATGCGGGCATTTCTCAGGTTTCTCGTATGGGTATATTGCTATATAGGCATTCTCTTCCTCCTCTGCATCCAGCCATTCTATTATCCCGTTTGAAACCAGATCCTTTATACCCATTTTCCCCTGATCAAGTTCATCTTTGATCTTAGAATTGAATTTTATCTTTCCATCATAAACGATAAGTAGAGGCCTCCTGATCCTTCCCTTGTCAGTATTAATTATAACTTCGCTCGTTGAATCGTCATATCTTACGTTGACCTGATTGGAAAGGTTTCCACTTCTCCTTCTCTTTCTGAGTTCCGTAACCACGTAATTTCCATCCTTGTGATAACCAACTAGATTACCATTAACATATATTCTTGATAGACCTGGCTTTTCGCCGAGGATCTCCTCAAGCCCCATCTTCTTTAGAAGATCTATTATGTTCTCCTCTGGATATCCTTCAGTTATATCTACAATCAGACTTGCATTCTTCACGAGACCACAGTTCTGACCTTCAGGTGTCTCATTCGGGCACATCCTTCCCCACTGAGTTGGATGGAGATCCCTTGCCTCGAAGTGAGGTTGCGATCTTGTTAGGGGTGAAGATATTCTTCTAAGGTGTGATAATGTTGCAATGTACGAAGTTCTTTCAAGCAACTGTGAAACTCCAGTTCTTCCTCCTATCCAGTTTCCTGTAGAGAGTGCGTGCTTCAACTTTTCATTAAGTACGTCCTGCCTCACGGCTGCACTGAGCCTTATACCCCTTTTCTTGTTGTAAGTTTTCTCAAGTTGCCCCTTCAAGTCTTTCAGAAGAGCCTGGACTGAACTTCTGAAAAGTTCTTCCATCAGGTCACCTGATAGCTTTATTCTCTTATTTGCCAAGTGATCCTTGTCATCCTCCTTTCTTATGCCTAAATGAAGCTCAAGGAGTGCTCTTGCCATTCTCCCAAGGTATATTCCTTTCTTTGTCCTGTCATCAGGAGAATCTCCAAGATGCGGAAGCAGATTCTTGTCAAGTATCTGAGATAACTTCTTCTCCCTGAACTCCTTCGCCTGACCTGCTGCAAATCTCTTTTCAAGGTAATTAATTGCATCCTTGGTGCTCATGATTCCTCCAGGAGGGTATAATTCAGGATTCTCTGCATCTTCAATGTTTGCATATATTATTGGAACCATTCTTTCATTGGTCACAACTGAATCGTAAATATCCTTATCTTTGTCAACCCCTAGTGCCTTCATCAATACTACCAGAGGGATAGTACCTGCAATTGATGGTATTGATACAATAAGTATTCCATCTGCTTTTCTTTCCACTGTTATAAGAGCCCTGTAACCTTCCTTCTGGGAGAATATTTTCGCTACCTCAATTTTGGAGTCGTATCTTTCTTCGTATTCCACAATGATCTTATTTGGCGCTAGATCCTCCATGGAAATAAGTGTTCTCTCTGTCCCGCCAATAATGAAGTATCCTCCTGGGTCCTGGGGATCTTCTCCAAGAAGTTGAACTTTCTTCTCATAGGTCATTGCAAGGAGTTCTTCCTCCGTCATTCCCCTAATTTTCTCATTTTTCCTGAGATTTATTCTCCTGATGAATTCATCAATGTTATTCTTATGGAGAATACATATCTTTGATCTTACCATTACAGGAAATTCCCCGATTTTTATCTTTTCGTTTCTTGTTTCCACATCATCCTCGATCACGGTGAATTCCAAGAACAGAGGTGCCATGTAGTTGAGGTCTCTTAGCCTGGCCTCCAAAGGGGTTATGTAATTTTCAGATCCTGTTGGTTCCCTTATCTTTGGCAATTCAATGGTGACTGTTGGTTCATTCTTCCCTTTGCTTAGACGTCTTCCAAACCTTATCCTTATATCAGCACCGCCGGTTTTTGATCTATCTAGCTTCATCTCCCCTGGTTCATCATCATCTGTCACTCTCAGCGTATCGAAAACCTGCTGCATTATTGAATCAGGGTTATCTTCCGTTGGTATGAAATCATTGTAAGAAACGAGTTGATGATTTACTACCTCATACTCCCTAAAAAATGTATTCAAAATACTTTTCATATCTTATTCACCTATTACCATCCTATAAATTGTTGCAATTCCACTTGTCCTGCTCTTTCTAACTATCTTCACAATTCTGCCAGGTTCAATATCACCGCTTATCTTCTCAAGCGCCTTTATTACTGGATCTGATTTTCTGATCTTTGGCAATTGATTTTTAGAGGCACCGAGTTCCTCCAATAACTTTTCTTCCTCCTCTACAGGTACCAGTATATGTTCTGGAACCATCTCGTGTAATAATATATTAAACTTGGACATTAAAACCTACTCCTAATGCTTCCAGAGCGATAAAACTTTCCTATATTTATATTTCCATACCATCTCATTTTTAAACCTCTGGAATTGCTTATCTATATCGATTCATAATACAAAACATTTTTGCACCTCTCAATTCCCTCATAAAAAATATAAGGAAGATATCTATCAGGCTTGAATGAAACTAGATGGCAATAAAATACTGGGTTTCCTGTCTTTCATAATGCTTCTTGGAGCTGTGATATTCTATATATCATGGTCTATAGCATATGGCGATTGGAATGATATTGGGCTCTACAGCATTTCAATTATACTAATTCTTTTCGGTATCCTAGGAATCTGGCTTTCGAGGATTAGGGCCAGAGACATTAGTATTTCTTAGAAATTATTGTTTTATTACCGTTTTTACCACAGATTATACAATTTCCATTTTCTTCAGATGATGATAGTATAGATTTGCCTGTTACCTCTTCTATCCTTTCAGCGCATTCCTTAGATCCACACCAATAAATTGAATTTGGCATTATTTCATCAGATTTTTTAATATCATCAATAAATTTGATGTATGAATCCATCTTTTCCTTGGCTCTATTTTTTATCAATTCATGAATTTCATCAATTATTTTATGGACATCGGAAATGAATGATTCTGTTGACATATTTTTCTTTCCCCCGGTCCTGAATGCAAGAGTGACTTTGTTTTCCCGAACTTCCCTTTGTCCTATTTCAAGACGCAGGGGTATGCCTTTCTCTTCCCAGTCATTAAATTTCCATCCGGGCGTATACTGGTCTCTTTCATCTGTTTTTACCCTCATGCCCTTCTCGATTAATTTTTTCATTACTGATTGACAATACTCAATAACTCCATTACCCGGAATAGGTACTATTATTATCTGGATTGGTGCGATCTTCGGAGGCAGTATAAGACCCTTCTTGTCGCCATGAATTCCAACTATTGCTCCTACCAGCCTCTCCGATATTCCAAATGTTGTCTGATGGACATATTTCCTCTCCCCGTTTTCATCGGTATATACTATATCATAGGGTCTGGAGAAGTTATCCTTGTATTGGTGTATTGTTGCTATCTGAAGACTTCTTCCAGATGGAAAGAATGTGTCCACGCCTATTGTGTAATGGGCACCGGGAAATTTATCCCATTCTGGTCTCTTTCCCATAATGTAAGGAAGAGCCACCTCATCAGCAATATTCTTCCAAATCTCTATGTCATCGCGGATCTGTTTTTCCGCCGACTGATAATCTTCATGGCATGTGTGTCCTTCTATGAAATGTATCTCTCTTACTCTTATAAAAGTCCTGGTCTGCTTTGTCTCATATCTGAAAACATTTACAATCTGGTAAATTCTCAGAGGGAGGTCTGCGTGACTTCTAACCCACAATGAGAATATCGGATACATGGCAGTCTCACTCGTTGGCCTGAGAACTAACTTTTCGTCAAGGGGATCATTTCCACCGTGTGTTATCCAGTACACTTCGTTTGAGAATCCTTTTATATGTTCTGCTTCCTTGTTAAACTGACTCTCAGGTATCAATGTAGGAAAATTGACTTCCTGATAATCCTTT
The DNA here is from genome assembly GCA_964541025.1 of uncultured Thermoplasmatales archaeon. GTDB lineage: Archaea > Thermoplasmatota > Thermoplasmata > Thermoplasmatales > JAGDXO01. The sequence continues at coordinate 32,253 of CAZIOW010000005.1, read as the reverse complement.
AAATCAAAATATCTCCTTATCATCTGGTCTATGTTTCTCATAAGTTTCCAGCCGTAAGGTGGCCAGATATTCAGACCTTTCACAGGATACCTCTTATCTGACAACCCAGTTCTTTCTATCACTTCGTTATACCATTCAGAAAAATTATCCTCAGGTTCTTCTTTTTCCATCTTCCCCCTATTTACTCAATATATTAAAAAATTCATGTCCATCAATGATAAAATTTTTCAATCATTTGGGATTGTGGATGCGTGGAACTGACCAATGGAGAGAAGAGACTTATTAAATTTCTGAAAGGAAAAGGTTATGTTGACTCTGATGAAATTTACAAGAATATGGATAAGAATGAGGCATCAAGTGCAATATCATGGCTGAGAGAGAAGAAACTGGTTAATGTCTCTGAATATCCCATAAAATATTATGTTATAGGTCCTGAAGGGAAGAGGGTACTTGAGAAGGGTTTACCAGAGGAAAATCTGCTGGGATATTACAATCAGGGAATAAATGTGCTCAGTGAGTTGGAAAAAATAATGGGGGATGAATTGAGATACGGATTGGCCCAAGTTCTGAAGATGGGAGGCAAGGTAACAGATGGGAATATCATCATTCAGGACCAGTCTAAGCTTGCTGAAAGCATCCGTATGATAAAGGATGTGTTATCTAAATCCAGGGAAGGCCAGGTAGACGAAAAAAGCGCTGAGATAGTAAAATCAAGGAAGGGTTTCCTTAATGAAAAGGTGAAAATGGTCCGGAAGATCAGACTCACTGATGAAGCAGAGAGAATAAAGGATGAGGATCTTGTTGAAACACAGGAAATTAATCAGATAACTCCTGATGTCATAGATAAGTACAATGATGATATGAAACTTAGAGCTTATGATATCAATATGTATGCCCCTCGTTATCTCCCCGGGAAAGTTCATCCACTTTCTGAATTCATAAATCAGGTCAGAGAGGTGATGCTTCAGATGGGGTTCAGTGAACTTAAGGGAGAAATTGTAGAGAGTGCATTCTGGGATATGGATATACTCTTCATACCGCAGAACCATCCTGCAAGGGAGATGCAGGATACATTTTACGTAAAGGGCGAAGCAGATATTGACAGGAGAATGGTTGAAAAGATAAAGAGAGTTCACGAGAAGGGCATAAATGGTTCCAAGGGATGGCAATATGAGTGGTCTGAGAGGGAAGCTTCAAAAATGCTCCTCAGAACACATACAACAGTCAATACAATAAGATATCTCGTGGAGAATCCTAACCAGAAATGCAAGATATTTTCTGTCGAGAAAATATTCAGAAGGGAAAATGTGGATTCAAGACATCTCGCAGAGTTCACTCAGGTTGAGGGTGTTATTGCAGGAGAGGGAGTAACCTTTGGAACTCTTATGAAGACTCTTAAGGAATTTTATAACAGAATAGGCATCACAGATATCTGGTTCAAACCAAGTTATTTTCCCTATACTGAACCTTCACTGGAAATTCATGGAAAATTTATGGGAAAGGAGATGGAACTCGGTGGAGCAGGAATGTTCAGGCCAGAGGTGCTTAAACCCTGGGGCATAAAGCACAATGTAGCTGCTTGGGGGCTGGGTCTTGAAAGGCTCCTAATGCTTGTACTTAATTTAGAAGATATAAGAGATATTTACAGGAATGATCTTTCTTTCCTTCAGGAGAGGAAAATATTAAAGAATATTTTCTAACTTTTTCTGGACACCTGGCTTTTCTTTCTTAATCTCATATTTTTCGACTAGTATATCTGCTATAACCCTGAATGCAAGTTCGGGAAATTCCTCAATAGGAATGTATGCATCTGTATCAGGCGTAACTCTGAGTCCTTTCAATTCAACTTTTTCCAGTAACTTCTTCCTTTCCCTTTTATCGATCTTCTTCCCCTTGATATCTCCTATAATACCAGCTTTCTCCATTTCTGCTCTGAATATTGGTCTTTCCAGAATCCTGTAGAGGACGTAGAGTATCTCCTGCGCCTTCTTATCTTCAGGCTCTTCAGATAGTTTAGCTGCTACGTTTTCATATAGACTGTTCTCTTCCTTCCTATTCAGGGAATACAATTTTGAGGGTTTCTGGTATTTCTCTTTTAGGAATCCGAAATCTGCCATAGCCCATAGATAACCTGTGAGCGTCAACCTGTGTATTTTGGATTCCTCGTCAAGATTGACTTCCTTGTAGATCTCAGAGATTGATTTACCATCCCCTCTGACGATATCTATGATCCTATCTTTCAGAAGCATTCCTCTTAGATTACCGTTGGCCATTAAAGGTCTACCATTCTCTTCTGAAGTTTTTTCTGAACTTCGGGCATTGTTGTGTATTCCATTTCCTCGTCAGGTAGTCTGTGCGGTTCAAAAGGTCCGTTTCTTCTTATATATTCGGTCATTGTTAGAGCTATTTCCCTGGCCTGATCAAATGCTTTTTCTCCTAAAAGATCAGCAGGCCCTATTAATTTACCTTCGGCCAACTGGAACCCAAGCCCTATGACCCTTGGAGGTCCGTCAAATCTGGATGGGACTGCGTCCTCAACAGATACCGGCATTAGAGGACCATTATGGCTTCCCCTCATCCATCCCGATACCAGATGTGGGAATGAGAATGCCTCAAGAATTTCCCCCATTGCAGGAAGACCGGCCTGGCCTCTTACTATTCCCACGGGATCGTCTTTACCTACATATTTTCCTGCTATCTCGTGTAATTTATCGGTACTTACCACGGCCACAGGTTCATGAGACATGTGGGGATTTTTCTGCGATGGATAAACCCTTTTGATTATATATCTGCTCTTTGAACCTATTAACGCTAGCAGGTCATACATTTCTTCCGGAGTCTTAAGTATGATTTTCTTGTGAGTTATGACATCCCATACCTCAAATTCAAACCCATCATGCATGTGGGGATCAATGACCAATCCTGGAGTGTTGAATGGGTCTGCGAACATCTTGAAAATTGGAAGATTAAAAGCTCCAGGTTCTGTCTTGTCCATCATGAAAACAGCAATTGGCTCACTCTTCCTTTCCTCAATTTCCATTTCCGCCACGCCAGGTCCCATACCTTTCAGATTTCCAGAGAATGTATCCTTCAAAAGGTCCTGGCCAGCTCCATATAGCTTATACTTTTTAGCGATATCGGTTGCCCTGATGAAAGCCTCCCACGCAAGTCCATGAATATATGAAGAATTTTCTCCCTCCTTGTGAGTCATCAATAACTGTAAATCATCACCAACTGATGTTACATAATAATCTATTAACTTACCTGAATTCTTAGCACTTTCTAACACAAGTGCCGCCTCCGCCTTTAAATCTGGATGAACTCTGGAATGTCCCGCAAGTCCTCCTACGTCTGCCTTGATCAAACTGACTGTTATTTTCATAAAATTATTCACCTGCTGTTAGGTAATTGTGTTTCCATTACTTAATATTAATGGTATTTTAAGACTTTAAAAAAGATAGAAAATTTACCCTTTCTATAATTCCCCTTTAATTTCAAGTTCCTTTATTATTAATGAAAGGGCCTCTCTTTCTGCTAATTCGCCTTTAACTACCTTATCAGCCAATCTTTCTATCAGATTTTCCTTCAGATTTATCCTTGCCATGATTTCCTGCTTGAGTTTCTCTTTCTCTCTTTCCTTCAGTTCAGTAGAATTTCTACAAGCTGAATTTTTTGTATCATCAATTGCATTCACAAGATCCTTGATCCCAGAACCTGTCAGAGACGATACCTTGAAAAGCCTGTGATTCTTTGCAAGGTCAGGTATACTCAGTATTTCCATCAATTCCTTCTCAGATATTATAACATCAGGTCTGTCAGCCTTGTTCAGGACAATTATATCACCTATTTCCATCTGCCCAGCCTTCATTGCCTGTACCTGATCTCCAGTACCGGGCGAGAGCACTAATATAACTGTATCGGTGAAATAAACTATATCCGTTTCATCCTGGCCGGCTCCCACTGATTCCACTATTATCATGGAAAAACCAAGAAATGAAAGAAGATCGAGCGTATCTCCTATTGCAAGGTTGAGACCCCCACTTATTCCCCTGGTTGCCATGCTTCTAACATAAATATCCTTACCTTCAGAAAGACGCAGCCTATTTCCAAGCAACGAACCTCCACTGAAGGGACTTGTTGCATCTATCATTATGACTGCAAGTTTTTCCCTCGATTGAAAATTTTCAACTAGTCGAGAAATCAATGAGCTTTTACCAACCCCCGGAGGACCTGTTATTCCCAGGACATATGCCCTTTTATATTTTGAATTCAAAATTCTCAATATTTCTTCATATCCGCTGCTCCTGTTCTCTATTATTGTAATCAAACGTCCTATTGCCCTTCTGTCCCCTCTTTTAGCTAATGATATGAAGTCATCTATACTCTCCATTTATGGTTCATTAACAACTCTATAATCTATTTTTCTAACAATATTTAAAGAAGAATTTACTTATTGCCGCTTTGGAATTCCTTCTTTAATGCAAGGTTCAATCTTTGGGTTTAGATTCCCTTCTGATTCCCCTTCTAAAAGCCCTTATTGGTAGCAATGCGCAATTTAGTCGACCAGGCGTTATTTCCACTGGGAAATTTCTTACATATTCTGTTTCGTCTATTTTCATTATCTCCTCTATCTTCTTACCTGTTGCTTTCTCACAGAATAGATCGGTAGAAACCATTGAGATTATGCATCCATCTCCCTCAAATCTAATTTCCTTGACAATATCATTTTCTCTCTCTATGTAAAAGGTAATCTTATCCCCGCATGAAGATGATGCTTCATCTATCACAATGTCGTAACTATCAGGTTTTCCAATATAAATTGGATTCTGATACCTGTCCATAACTTCATCATTGTACATTTATTCCCTCCAATCCAGATGCAAGAGCCTCTATATCTTCAATGTCGTTGTATATGTAAAATGACGCCCTTGCAGTCCCCTTTATGTTTAGGTATTTCATAAGTGGTTGGGCACAGTGATGCCCTGACCTTACGTACACGTTCCCAGAATCCAGATGAGAAGCGACGTCATGTGAATGCAATATTCCATCCAGACGTATATTACCAGATATCAATTTTTTTCTGATTCTTTCATTCTTGACATTAAAGGAGATCACACCACCCTTCTTTTCAGGATCGTGAGGCCCATAGATCTCAATGTTTTTCATTGAACCCAATATTTTCAATGCATTTTTTGTGAGGTATTTTTCGTGGGACCTGACATTTTCCATCCCAATTTTTTTTAGATAATCTACTGCTGCAGATAAACCAACTGCACCTTCAACATTTGGTGTGCCTGCTTCAAATTTTATCGGGGGGTCTTCAAATTCCACCGAATGAAAATCAACCTCCTTTATCATCTCTCCCCCTCTCTGAAAAGGCTGAAGCTGCAAAAGATTTTCATATTTACCATAAAGTACGCCAATCCCTAGGGGCCCGAGCATCTTATGACCAGAAAATGCCATGTAATCTATTTCTTCAATCATTTTAAATGGCATATGAGGAACTGATTGCGCGGCATCAACTATGAAAATTGATCCGTTCTCTTTTGCAATTTTGGATATGATTTCTATGTCATTGATTGTTCCAAGCACATTTGACTGATGTGTTATGGATACTATTTTTGTTTCAGCCTTGATCTTGGATTTAAGATCTTCAATGTCAAGTAGACCTTCAGGGGTAAGACCCACGTAATCAAGAATTATTCCCTTTTCTTCTAGTCTCATCCAAGGAAGTATATTGGAATGATGCTCCATAGAGCTTACCAGTATCCTATCCCCCCTTTTAAGATTCCCCTCAAGGCTGTATGATAACAGATTCAGGCTTTCAGTAGTATTCCTTGTGAAAACTATTTCTTCCTGTTTTGCTCCTATGAAATCAGCAATGTTCTTTCTTGATTTTTCGTAGTAATCTGTAGCTTCCCAGCCCAATTTGTAAACAGATCTATGGACGTTTGCATTATAATTTCTGTAAAATTCTGAAATGGCATTGATAACACTTTCTGGTTTTTGTGTAGTGGCTGTGGAGTCAAGATAGACTATTCTCTTCCCCTCTATCTCCCTCTGAAGTATTGGAAAATCTTTTCTGATACTTTTCACATCAAGCATTTTCAACCACATCTTCCACTATGTCAAGGTATCTGTCCGCTATTTCCGGTGGTAATGGGTTTATTATAGGATTAACGAATCCCTCTATTATCAATTTCTTGGCCTTCTTTGGCTCAAGCCCCCTGCTTTCCAGGTAAAGAAGCTCTTCCTCTGAGATATTGGATACAGTTTCCCCGTGCTTTGCCTTAACTTCTCCATTGTAAATTTCCAAGACTGGAAGAGCATTACCCCTTGCTTCCTTCGATAAGAGAAGTAAGTTGGCAAGCAAAAATGAGTCTGTGTTCAATGCTTTCTCTTCAATCTTTATGAAACCTCTAAAAATTATAGAAGAATCACCTGCAAGTATCCCCTTGAATGATGTGTCATTTTTCCCATGCGGAGCCAAATGATGAGTATAAACCTCAAGGTCCTGATGCTCACTCCTCTTGCCAAGTGTAGCTCCGTAATAATAAGATTCAGCAAATTCTCCCTCCTGGATGACTCTGAATCTTGTTATGTTTTTCGATCCTGGTATACTCAGGTGATGAATTCTAAGCCTTGAGTATCTTGGCATCACAAATGTTCTTTCAACATAGCTTACCTTTGAATTTTTCACGTCCTCCAAAAAATAGTAATCGAGAGAAGAGTTTTCCCCCATCCTGATGACAGTTCCGTGGGAAATTCTTGATTCGCCTGTTATTATAAAATTTTCAAGGATCTTAACAGATGAATTAGAACCTATTTTGTACACATTCCTGGAATTGAAGTCAGAATCTCCGGTATTTAGAATGGATACCATATTTTCACTCTCGTAATTTTCAGGTATTCCAATGTAAGCACCATCTACGAAATATGCCTGATTTATTGCGCTCATCTTATCGTAGATCTCTGTGAATATTTCCCCCTCCTGAATTTCCTCGTTCTTTATTGCGTCCTCAACTGAAGAGAATTTTATTTCGCCTTTTGAAAGATATCTGCAGGGAGAGCCATTGTGAGTTGTTATATTCAGTTGCATTCCAGCACAGCCTGTTTTCTTCGTATGCATTAAGGGGTCTATCTCCTCCTCCTTGAGAGTGGTATAATATTTCATTGAAGGGGAGTCGGGTTCTCCCGCAACTGGCATTTTATCAGCCAGGATCTTTCTGTTCTTCAACTCTTCGTAAATGTTCATCCCACTGCACCCATTTTACTCATTTCTAGCTTGATAAGTTTGTTGAATTCAAGTGAATATTCAAGGGGTATTTCCTTCAGTACATCGTCGAGGAATCCTAGAACTATCAGGGATCTTGCGTCCTCTTCCCTTATCCCCCTGCTCATCAGGTAATTGACCTGCTCTTCTGAAATTTTACCAACTGAAGCTTCATGAGAGAATGATGCACTTTCATCCAGAATTTCGTTATGCGGGTATGTATTACTCTTGGAATGATCGTCCAGAATAAGGGCATCGCACTGAACAGATGCTTTTGAATTGTAAGCACCCTTGTTTATCCTGAGCAAACCTCTGTAAACTGACATTCCCCCCTGACCAGATATGCTCTTTGCGACGACTTTTGAACTCGTGTTAGGAGCTGCGTGAACCACCTTTGCACCGTTGTCCTTCCATACATTGCCCGTCGCAAGGGCTACGTTCAGATTGGATGTTGAGGCCCACTCTCCTCTTAAAATTGATGAAGGATATGTCATCGTTATCTTTGATCCCAGACTTCCCTGAACCCATTCCATTTTTGCATTTTCTTCTACCCAAGCTCTCTTTGTTGGTAGATTTATGATGTTATCAGACCAGTTCTGAACTGACGTGTACCTCACCTTTGAATCCTTCTTAGCATAAACTTCAACAACAGCTGCATGCAGGGAATACTTGCTGTATGTAGGTGCTGTGCATCCTTCTATGTAATGAACGGATGCGCCTTCTTCTGCAATTATTAATGTTCTCTCAAATTGACCCTCCATTTCCCCATTCATTCGGAAATAAGCCTGAACAGGAAGTTCCATCTTAACGCCTCTCGGAATATATAAGAATGAACCCCCTGACCAGACTGCAGTGTTCAATGCAGCAAATTTGTTGTCACTTGGCGGAATAATTTTCCCAAAATGCTCCTTTATTATTTCAGGATATTTCTGGAGCGCTGAATCCATATCCATGAATATCACACCCTTATCCGCCCATTGCTTCTTTATCTTAGAATAGACCCCCTCAGATTCAAGTTGTGCCACCGACCCTGCAAGGTATTTCCTCTCCATCTCAGGAACTCCCAATTTTTCGAACGTGTTTTTTATCTCATCAGGGACCTCATTCCAATCATTTGCTTTCCTATCTTCTGGCTTTATGTAGTATGTTATTTCATCGAAATTGATCTCTGAAATATCTGGACCCCAAGTTGGAATTGGTTTTGAAAGGAAAACTTCAAGAGCCTTCAGTCTTATATTTTTCATCCATTCTGGTTCCTTTTTTACTTTTGAAATTTCCTCAATCAGTTCACGATTTATACCTTTGCCTGTCTGATATGCAGGCTTAATTTTTGTCACAAAGTCATACTTTTCCCTATCCACATTTTCAATTTCATTCAATTTTTGCATTTATCTCACCTTTATAATATTCATATCCCCTCTCTTCAATTATCTTAGCGAGATCTCCGCTCCCGCTCTCTGCTATCTTTCCGTCAATCAGCACATGCACATAATCAGGTTTTATGTAATCCAGTATTCTTTGATAATGGGTTATTATTATTATTCCCGCCCCATTTTCCTTTGCCTTCTGTATTGCCCTGGAAACTATTCTCAGTGCATCAACGTCCAGTCCAGAATCTATCTCATCAAGAATTATGAATTTTGGTTTAAGAATTAGCATCTGCAGCGCTTCCATCCTCTTCTTCTCTCCACCTGAGAGGCCATCATTCAGCCCACGATCGATAAAGGAATTATCAAGGCCAAAAAAATTCAGGAGTTCTTTAACTTCATCTAAAAATTTTTTGTACTCCAGTTTCTGTTCCGGATGCAGAGAAGTGTAAGCGGTCCTGAGGTAATTTATAAACCTCAGCCCCTGAACAGATACTGGCTCCTGGAATGCCAAAAAAATGCCTTCCCTTGCTCTTTCATGTATCTGCAGATCATTCATCTTTTTGCCGTTAAGAATTATTTCCCCACCCTTTATTCTGTACTTGGGATTTCCCATGACCGTATGCGCTAGAGTGCTCTTTCCTGTGCCATTTGGACCCATGAGCGCATGAATCTCGCCTGATTTAACTTTTATAGACACATCCTTAAGAATTTCTTTTCCACTAATTTCTACGTTCAGATTTTTGATTTCAAGATAATTTTCTGCCATTGCCATGCTATCTATACATCGTATTTAAACATTTTTTACTGTTTAAATTGATAAAATATAAATAGGCTCTTTTTCTTACATGATTAATATGGAAGAAATGCTGAACCTTGGGAACAGTAAAAAAAGAATTCTTGAAGAACTTATGGAGGGTTCTCTTACAATTAACGATCTTTCCGGAAGATTGAGCATACAGAATAATGCAATAAGAGAACACCTTGATAATCTTGAAAGTATGGGTTATATCTCGTATAAATTCACTAAATCAGGAGTTGGAAGACCTAAAAAATATTACTTTATTACGAGAAGAGGAATGGAATTATTTCCCAAGAAGTATGACCTTCTTCTCAAGATACTGTTAGATGAGTTAACATATGAGCAGGGGAAAGATTGGGTCAGGGATTTTCTGAGAAGGGCAGGGGAGAGAATAGTTAAAAATTCTCCTAGCCAAGAGAGGAATCTGGAATCTCTTGTTAATTTTTACAATGGGCTTGGATGTATGGCCTCTGCCACTGAAAAAGATGGGAGTATTGTCATAAAAAGGAAGAACTGTATTTATTACAATTTGGCACTGGAGAATGAGAATCTTCTCTGCAGCTCTTTTGAAGATAGCATAATACATTCAATGTTCCCTTCTTATAAGATCACCAAGAAAGATACAGTAAGCAAAGAGAAGTTTGATTGTGAGATTACACTTTCAAAGGCTGATAATAAAACTTAATTCCTATTTTTTTATTATGTGTTGAATGCTCACAGTGAACGAGACTTTTTATTCCCTTGAAGGAGAGGGCCCTTATATTGGTATTCCTACATTCTTTATCAGGCTGACTGGATGCAATCTCAGGTGTGAATGGTGTGACACAAAATATTCCTATTCTGGAGGAGAACAAAGGACTGTTGAAAGTCTAGTTGATGAAACTCTTAAATATGAAACAAGATATGTTTGCATCACAGGGGGAGAACCTCTTCTCCAGAAGGAAGTTTATAAGTTAATGTACAAGCTTCTTGAAAATGATAGAAAAATAATCCTTGAAACCAGTGGATCTATATCTATCGAGGATGTCCCGACAGAGGACGATCTTATCATAGCGATGGACATAAAAACTCCTTCCTCTAAGATGGTTGACCACAACCTCTACAATAATATTGAATTGCTTGGATTGAAGGACTATCTTAAATTTGTCATTGCAGATGAAAAAGATTTTGAGTTTTCAAAAGAAATAATGAAAAAATATGAATTTGATGGTGAAATAATTTTCCAGCCTGTTGGAGGAATGGACCTTAAATGGCTTGCAGAGAAAGTCCTTAAAGAAAAACTTAATGTGAGGGTTTTGCCTCAACTTCATAAGATAATATGGGGTGACAGGAGGGGAGTATGAACGACTTTGACTATTCCGATGAGGAGGGAGAGATTGCAGTTAAACTTGCCAGAAGAGCAATAGAGGAGTATATAGATATTAAACTTATAGTCAAGAATAGCTATGGAGGTAAATTCGTGGAGAGGAGAGGTGTTTTTACCACTCTAACAAAGAATGGTGAACTGAGGGGTTGCATTGGTTTTCCTGAGCCAGTCTATCCCCTGGGGGAAGCAGTCATAAGAAGCGCGATAGCTGCTGCCGTAAATGATCCTAGGTTTCCCCCGGTGGAGAAGAGTGAGATTGATGATCTGGTCGTCGAAGTTTCCCTGCTTACAAAGCCTGAGATTGTTGAAGTCAGGAAGAAGAGCGATCTTCCCTCAAAGATTGAAGTAGGAAAACATGGGCTTATTGCAACAAGGGATGGTTATTCTGGACTCCTCTTACCTCAGGTGGCAGTTGAAGAAAAAATGGATGCCAAGAAGTTTCTAGACGCGGTATGCTGGAAGGCAGGAATGGAACCAGGCTGCTGGAAGGATGAGGCTACAAAAATAGAGATATTTACTGCTGAGGTCTTTTACGAAGTTGAACCTCACGGTCCAGTTTTCAGAAAAGTTTTGGAGAATGGTGGAGATTGAAAACTGTTTATCACGGTTACTTCCTTATAGATAATGAGTTTAGAGACAGGTACGTTGAAGTTGAGGATGGAAAAATTAAATCTATCTCAACAGAGACAAGTGAAACTGACATTCATAGAATAGATGGTAAAATACTTCCGGCCGGAGTGGATATCCACGTACATTTCAGGGAGCCTGGAGAGGAATACAAAGAGGATTTCAGATCTGGATCTATCTCCTCCATATATGGAGGAACAACATTCGTGGCTGATATGCCAAACAATAAGAGGCCTATTCTGAATGAACCAGACATGAAAGATAAACTTAAATCCATTTCAGGGAAGAGTTATGTTGATTTCTCTTTATATCAAGCTGGATCATATGAAATAATTGATGAAGCTATTGGGGAAAAAATATTTCTTGGGAAGTCCACGGGGGGTTTACTGACAGATTTAAAAAAATCAATATTTTCAAGTAAAATTAAGGTCGTTCACGCGGAACTCCAGAGATGCCTGGATGCAAATAATGGCAGGGATTCCTGTTTAAGGGATCACGATGAGGTTAGACCGATTGAATGCGAATATGCAGCCATTGAAGAGATGTTCAAAAGTGGACTTAAAAATGTTCACATAGCACATCTTACATCCTTGAGGTCCCTAAAATTATCAAAAAATTTAGGATTCACTACTGAAGTCACGCCACATCATTTTCTGCTCAACAACGAGATGAGCATTGGACCTTATGGAAAGGTCAATCCGCCGCTTAGGAAAAAAGCAGTTCAGGAAGAATTGCTCAAGTCACTTGGTTCCAAAGAAATTGATATGATTTCTTCTGATCACGCCCCGCATGCAATCGAAGAGAAGAGGGAATTTGAGAGTGCTCCATCCGGGGTACCAGGCGTTGAAACACGAGTTCCGTTAGTACTTTATCTCGCAAAATTGAAATTTATATCCCTTGAAAGAGCCGTATATCTCCTCGCTACCAACCCTGCTGAAAGATTAGGAATAAAGAAGGGAAAGATATCAAATGGTTACGATGCCGATTTTATTTCAGTGGATTTCGGAAAGGAAACAATCATAAGAGGAGATGAAATGCATTCAAAGGCAAAATGGACTCCCTTCGAAGGATTGAAAGGTATATTTCCTTTAGAGGTTTATCTGAGAGGAGAGTTGGTCTTGGAGGAAAATGAATTAATATCTGGACCATTAGGAGTTTTTATAAATGGCAAGCAACAGGGAAAAAGCAGTTATTGAGAGGAGAATGGATGAACTGTTTCATCTAACTATTGAGGATGAGAAAGAAAAAGACATCAATTGTGCTGCACGAAAAATTGAGTTGATATTTTCTTATTCCCAGAAATATAAGGTTGGGATTCCTAGGGAAGCAAGAATATGGTTTTGCAGGAAATGTAAAAAGGGGATCTACTCATCAGGAGGACACATAAGATTAAAAAAATCTATGATAATTATTCACTGTGGATATTGTGGATATGTGAGAAGATTCAGAATTACTCATCGATAGTCTCTGCTGTGAATAAGACATTATAGCCACTCAGGGTTGTATGAACCTTGTCAATAAGGAATATTGCGTCTTCCACCGATGCATGGTTACCCCACTCGTAGACCATATCCCTCGTACCAGTGACTGGTCTGAACCCCAATGACCTAAGCCTTGATATTATCTCAGATGGCCTCTCCCCTTCTGAATTGAAGATTATGCTTAGGTATGTACGCTTTACCATAGTGGGGAATGACCTGATCTTATTTATTTTTTTATATTGATTTCAAATTTTACCTGAGATCAATGGTCTTATCTTGTCTTAAAATATTGGGGCTTAATCCCCAAATGTCCGTACCACTGTTCTTGTGAGCGAAGAATGAACACGCAACTTTTGAATTACTGTAAAATTTAAGTAATTCCTGAGTTCATCCACTAGTTCTTCATTTGGAAGACAGAATATGGCTACTGTTCCCTTCATTCCAGCTAGCAATGTGAAAAAATTTTTGTAGAGTGTTTTCCTTGATTCGGAGAATATTTTACTCCCACGACCGTATGGTGGGTCTGTGATCACTGCAAAAACGTCATTTAAATTCTTCATTAAGGAAAAATCACCCTGAATCATTTTTTGATCGAGTGAAAAATGAAGAATGTTCTTAATTGTTCCTTCAACCATTCTAGTGTTTTTATCTATACCGAACGCTTTTATTCCCATCCTTCCTGCCTCGATGAGTATCGTTCCTGTACCGGCGAAGGGATCCACTATGATATCTTCTTCTGCTGCACCAGAGATATTTATCATCCCCCTTGCTAGAAGAGGGGAAATGCTGGAAGGATGATTGAATGGCCTCCCTTTATATTTCGGATCAATTAAGGATGATAGAGACCTCTCATAGATCATTTCTCCAGTCAAATTGAATTCCCTAAAATTGTAAATTATGAATTTTCTATCTGGATTATTAAGATTGACGCTTCCGATGATTTTCTCAGCTGTTTCATTTATCTTAGATTTTTCCTCGGGACCTCTGACCTCCCTGATTGCATAAGTAACATTTTCCTTCAGATGAATAGGAAATTCATCTTCGTCTATAATCCGGGATATTCTTTTTGAAAATGCAATTCGCCTGGTTACGCTCTCAGGTCTATTTGTTTCAAAGAAAAATAGATCATCATTTTCTCCTGAAAATTTCCCACCGTAGGCTTCTAGCAAACCCTTGAGTTCCCAAGCCGAAAATTCTTTGAAGTTCTTAGGGAATTCAGAAACAAATTTCATGAAGCTGTAATTAAATCTATCATAATAAAGTTAAAAGTTCTGCTTTCCCATTTAAAAGAAGATATTTATTAAACTTGAAATCAATACAGAATTGTGCCTAATTACAGAGATGCCGGCGTTGATTTTGAATCCATAGGAAAATTCAGAAATAAACTAATTTCTGCTTTGAAATTTAAAGGCAGCAAATACAGGATGGCTTCAGAAATTGGTCATTACGCTGGATTGGTAGAATTCCGGGATGGTTACCTTGCTCTGCACACAGATGGTGTTGGTACAAAGACAATTTATGCATTGAAATTTGATTATTTCGATGAAATAGGCTATGATCTGATTGGAATGAATGTCAATGATATTGTATCTATTGGTGCTGAACCAATCGCAATGGTTGACTACATTGCAAGCTCCATTTTTTCTGGTGAAATTGGAGAGAAAATTGGAAGGAGTCTCAATAGTGCAAGTGAAAAGGCGGGAGTGGCTTTGGTTGGCGGGGAAACCGCTTCAGTCCCGGATATTGTGAAGGGAATTGATGTCTCTGGTACAGTCATGGGTTATTTGAAGAAGGACAGAGTGATAGATGGATCAAAAATTGAGGAGGGTGACGTAATAATTGGACTTGAAAGTTCTGGAGTTCATTCTAATGGATTTTCCCTTGTGAGAAAGATCTATGATAATCTCCAGGATTCACTCTTTGATGATTTCAATGGCATTCCACTATGGAAGGCTCTGATGAAAGGAACTATAATATATGCTAGGGAAATCATTGAATTGACAAAGAGAATTGAAGTTCACGGACTTGCCCACATAACTGGAGGAGGGGTGAGGAATCTGGTCCGCCTATCTAAGAAAAAATTCCTTATAGATAATTTTGAAGTTGATCCATTGTTTCTAAAAATAAAAGATGATGGAAATTTGGATTATAGGGAAATGTTCGAAACCTTTAATATGGGCTATGGGTACATGATCATAAGTTCAAAGAAAGATTGTGAGGAAATAATCGATTATCTAAGAGATTTCAATCCAAGAATAATTGGAAGAGTTATGCAAGGGGAAGGAGTAGAACTGAAGGAATTCGGTATTAAATATTCTGGTTATTATTGAGTATTATTAAGTTTATACGTTTTATTGAAAGATTTTCTGAATGATTTGGCAAAGTTTATATCAATTTAATTAATATCGCTACAAATATTTAGGAGTGATAAAGTGATTGGAAAACAAGCACCAGATTTTAAAGCGAATGCATTCGTGGACGGAAAAATAAAGGAAATATCTCTATCTTCATATAGAGGGAAATGGGTTGTACTGTTCTTCTACCCGGCGGATTTCACATTTGTGTGCCCCACAGAGGTGGAGGGATTTGCTGAAAAATATGAAGAATTTAAATCGAAGAAAGCAGAGATCTTGGCAGTGAGCAGAGATACTGTCTACGTGCACAAGGCGTGGGTAGAAAATGATGAGAGAGTAGCGAAGGCAAAGTACCCAATGATTGAAGATAGAAAGGGAATCATATCTGAATCATATGGAGTTCTTGATGAGAATACGGGAAATTCGCACAGAGGCCTTTTCATAATTAATCCTGAGGGAATAATAAAATATATGGTCATAACTGATGACAATGTTGGAAGGAGTACAGAAGAAACTTTAAGAGTACTTGCGGCCCTGCAATCAGGTGGACTTTGCCCAGTAGACTGGGAACCTGGAAAACCTACCTTGAAAATTTAAAATTAATTTTTACCTTATTATTTTAAAATTATCGAATTCGTCCTCTTTTGTATATTCCAAAATCTTTTCTGATATCATTGCATCTGGTATCCCTGTTTCGCAGAAATTTATTAATTTTTCGATCCCTTCGGGTGTGCCCTGAAAAATTCCTTCCACAGAACCATCTTCATTATTCTTTATCCAACCTCTAATATTAAGATTCTTAGCCATTCTACGGGTTCTTTCCCTGAAACCTACACCCTGGACTATCCCCTTGAATATTATGTGAACCTGCATTGGAGGGTTAATAGGAAGATATTAAAAAACGTTCAGGATTAAGATTCAAGTAAAATTTAAATAATTCAAGTTTATTTGAAAATATGTCTTCAGATAACACTGACAGAAAAAGAAAGAACATCATCATAAAATATGTCTCAGTTATCATAGTACTTATAGTCCTTGCGTCTGCTGGATTCATTTATTTCAACGGTTTGAACAATTTAAATAAAAGCTCAAATGTGATAACTGTTACGGATGATCTTGGAAGAAATGTAACAATAAAGCTTCCGGTAACAAGGGTCGTATCTATGGATCCATCCAATACTCAGATGATGTTCGCAATAGGTGCTGGAAATCTGGTGGTTGCAGATACCAGTTACGATTGGTGGCCCAGCAACGCCACTAGGTTGCCCAAGGTGGAGATGGATAATGGAACAGCCTCTGTAGAGCAAGTAGTAAGTTTTAAACCAAATCTTGTTATTGCAACTACTATTCAATCGATGGCAATTATAGATCAATTGCAGAATCTTTCAATACCTGTGCTAGTTCTTGAACCCCAAAATATTTCCAATATATATAGGGATATGTACATACTAGGAAATGTAACAGGCCATCAGAATGGAGCGCTGAAGGAAATCAATTATATGAAGAACTATATTTCAAACATACATCAGAAGGTTGAAAATTACCAGAAAGTTAGTGTACTTTATATGCTATGGCCAGACCCCATATACACAGTAGGCCCTGGAAGCTTCATAAATGATATCATAAATAATGCCAATGGTTACAATATTGCTTCAAACCTTTCATCCCCATATCCAATTATTGGAAATGAGACAATAGTTTCTGATAACCCTGAGGCAATAATAGTTGACAATGGCACTGGAATCTCAAACATATCATATTTCCAGAGTAATCCGATATGGCAGAATATTACGGCTGTAAAGGATTCCAGGGTTCTTTTCCTAAATTACACCGAATCCAATGAAATGAATGAACCCGGTCCTCTTACTATATATGCTGTCCAATTAGTGGCAGAATTCCTTTATCCTCAGGCATTTTCATGAAAGGAAAAATATTTTTCATTTCTTCTTCACTTATTTTTTTGACCATTTTAGATTTTCTTATATCCGTTGCAATTGGTCCGGTGCATATATCTCTCCAGTCAATAGTTAATGTATTTTATGATAAAGTAACAGGCAACAACTATTCATGGACATACTTTGTCATTATATTCTATATCAGAATGCCAAGGGTTATACTTGCGCTCCTTGTTGGATCAATACTGGGACTTTCAGGATTAATTGCACAGACAATCTTCAGAAATCCCTTGGGAGACCCATATCTCACCGGTGTTTCTAGTGGGGCTGCACTAGGCGCAGCTATAGGATTTCTCGTTTCTCCTTTTCTAGTAACTCCTCTTGCATTTTCATTCGCGATGCTGGCTGTGGCAATTACATTTTCAATTTCTAGAACGGATGGTGAGGTTAAGGCAGAGATATTGATTCTTTCGGGTATATCGGTAAGCTTCCTGTTTTCGGCTGTTGCCTCTTATCTTATCTATCTTAAAGTCTACAACCTCAGAGGAGTTCTTTTCTGGCTTCTGGGAGGACTCTACGGGGCAAATTGGAGTGAGGATTTCTGGCTTTTCATAGCAGCTCTTATAATTTTCCCAGTTTTGTTATATTTCACGAGGGAGCTCGATATAATACTTCTAGGTGATGAAGAGGCAAAATCCCTGGGGGTTAATACTGGGAAGGTTAAAACAATAGTAATAATTCTTTCAAGTCTGATAACCAGTTTCGCTGTATCTCTTACTGGAATTATTGGTTTTATAGGACTTGTTTCCCCACATATAGGGAGAAAAATATTTGGAGAGTCTCATAGATATCTTATATTTACTGCTCCGCTCATAGGGGCTAATTTACTCCTCATAAGCGATACAATTGCAAGGAGTTCTCCTCAGGGAGAGATTCCTGTTGGCATAATTACCTCATTCATCGGATCCCCTGTACTCATTTATCTTCTTTACAGGAGGAAAAAAGTATGATAGAGCTAAAGGACGTATCAGTAAAGTATGGAAGAAACCAGGTTCTTGAAAATATAAATCTTGAGATAAAAACAGGGCAGAACCTAATTATAATGGGCCCAAATGGGTCAGGGAAAACCACTTTATTGAAGGCGATGATGGGCCTCGTACATTTTGAAGGGGAAATATATATTGACGGAAGTAACATAAATTCTTTCTCTAGAATTGAAATTGCCAGGCACATATCATATGTGCCTCAGATATTTACTACTCCATTTTCTTTCACGGTAAGGGAATTCGTATCGATGGGGCTTTACAGAAGAAAAAGGGACTGGTGGGAAGAGGAAAATGATGTGGACGAAGCCTTAAAAATTACTAATATTTACGATTTGAGAGATAAATACATCAATAAAATTTCTGGTGGGGAACTTCAGAAGAGCCTTGTTGCAAGGGCACTCGTTCAGAATTCCGAGTTTATAGCAATGGATGAACCCATGTCGCATCTGGACGTAAAGGCAGTTCTTGAAATTTCCTCAATAATATCTTCTCTTTCTTCCAGAGGAAAGGGGATAATTATTGTATCTCATGACGTTAATATTATCAAGAATTTAAATGGAAATATACTATTGCTAAAGAAAGGGAAGTCAATATTTTTAGGTAAAGAGAATCATCCTGATTTTATGAGGTCACTAGAGGCTGTATTTGAGGTGAAAGTTCACAGAAACAATGATTTATATTATTTCACTAAACTATGATGATTCCATTTCTTGATATTTTTGTAACAATTGGGTTCCCGTATTTTCTAAGAATTTCGTATGTTTGATGGTCATAAGGCGCTATGATGCTTTCTCCTATAAGTGACACACTTGCCACCTTCCCTTCCAGATCCTCTAGTATCGACATGGCATGGGGAAGTACTAAACCTGAGTCCAGTGCAAATCTTCGTCCTAGAATGAATGCATTTTCCATCGTTGGTCTTTTGAGAAAACTAGCAAATGCCTTCATACCATTCTTTCTGATGTTTTCAACCATGCTCTCTGAGTTGATTATTTCTCCAGTTGGAATTTTTTTCTTGTAAGGAAGCAGAATAATTTCCGTTTCCGTTTCAAGTATTTTCTCAGTTATAGAATATGGAAAACTACCACCTCTTAACCTTACATGAAATCCACCGTTCACTTGTGATTGTACATCGCCAAGACCCGTTCCCCTCCTTATTTCTATTTCATGAGCCATATTGTAAATTTTTCCTATCCTGGTATTTCTTCCTAAAATTGCTGCAGCTGTGGTAAGTGCAGCTGCTGCGCTTAATCCGAATCCGCTTGATGGGGGTAATTCTGAAGTAGAAAGTATTTTGCCTTTGAAACCTAATGCATTTGCTATTTCCTCCTGTATTGAATTATCAATTGGAATTCCATTGAACCTCACCTCAATATTCTCCCCCCGCGTAATCTTTGTTTTCATTCCCGTTTCCAGACAAAGAGCCACACCCTTTGACCCTTTTCGTCTCAAGTCTTTGAATTTATTAGGAATAAAGAAAAGAGTGGCACTTCCAGGTGAAAATGCTTCAGCAAATTTCTCTGAGGATCTTTCTGGCAACTTCATCTTTATCACCTCTTATTTCCTTGTAATCCCTTGAAGTAACAACATAGATCCTAGTTTTCCCAGTTTCTACTTCCTTCAAATCATTTGCAACAACAGCGTCCAAATTGTATTCTTTAAGTCTCTTCCTTGCTCTTCTAATCAATTCTTCCCTCGAAATATTTATTTCAGCCTTGAAGCCTATAAGTTTTCCATTAAATTTAGCTCTTAAAGTCTTAAGTACTTTTTGAGTAGGTTCCAGCTTCAAGGTGAACCCACTGTCCGAAGATATTTTTCCAATTGCCTTCTTTGGGGTGAAATCTGAAAGTGCTGCAGGGACTATTACTATATCATTCTTCACAATATCATCCTCATGGGCCAAAAGACTCTCAACAGTTGTGAAAGATCTGAAAGGAAGGAAGGAGGGTTTTTGGTATCTTGTGATTCCAAAATACAGGTCAAGGTTAGCTCCCATATAATAGGCCTCCTTAGCTAATGAAATAGATGTTTCTCCCGTAGAGGTATTAGTAATAACTCTAACATCATCAATGTATTCTATGCTTGAACCACCTATAATACATATTTTCTTTCCTTCTAATTCCTTGTTCAGAGTCCTTATAATAATTGCCACTATAACTTCAAAATCCTGTATTTTGGCTTTACCTTCTTCCTCCTTTGGATCAACGAAAATTACTCCCTGTTTCTTTAATTTTTCAATATTTTCCCTTATAATATTGTTGGAATACATCCCTTCGTGCATGGCGGGAACGATTACAATAGGAATCTTACCCAGGGCATTGGTAAATAATGATGTGACTGGCGTATCATCTATCCCACAGGCCATTTTTGAGATTGAATTTGCTGTTGCAGGTGCTATAACCAGTATGTCTGATTTGCTTATTAATGTAACATGTTCTATCTTTCCAGTCAATTCAGAAACAACAGTATTTCCAGATGCGTATTCCAGTGCATATATTCCTATGATTTTAACTGCGGACTGTGTAACAACAATGTGCACATCGGCACCATGTCTTCTGAGTTCATGTGTGAGTTTAACGCTTTCAACCGCAGCAATTGATCCAGTTATCCCGAGGATAACTGTTTTTCCCTTTAAGTAGTCAGATTTCATCTTGAATTCTTTATCACTTTCTGACACATACAGTCATATTCTTTTTAGTAAAAAATTTAATGATGATTTAAATCAGATTGTATGAAAATATACGATACCCTTTCGCTTTCTATGAAGGAATTTGAAAACAAGGATGACAAAAAAATTAAAATGTTCGTTTGCGGGCCCACAGTTTATGATAAACCTCATCTGGGTCATGCAAAGACAAACATATTTTTCGATGTCTTTGCAAAATTTCTTCGATTCAAAGGATACAGGGTATTCTATCTGATGAACATAACGGATATTGATGATAAAATAATAACGAGAGCAAATGAAGAAGGAAGGGAATGGTATGATGTTGTAAATACGTATTCTTCTACATTCTTTGAAATAATGAGAAGGTTGAGGATTGATTCAATAAATTACTTTGCTTTTGCCACTGATTATATTAAGGAAATTATAGACCAGATAACTCGGTTGCAGGAAAAGGGGCTGGCCTATGAAACAAATGATGGTGTCTATTTTAGCGTCAGGGATTTTTCAGAATATGGTAAATTATCCCATCAATCCATAGATTCATTGATTTCTGGAGCAAGGATATCCGTAAATGAAAATAAAAGGGACCCTCTAGATTTCGCTCTGTGGAAGAAGAGAAAACCTGGGGAGCCATACTGGGAAAGTCCTTGGGGGCCTGGAAGACCTGGATGGCATATAGAAGACACTGCAATTACGGAATCTATTTTCGGACCGCAGTACGACATCCATGGCGGAGGTGCGGACCTCATATTCCCTCACCACGAGTCTGAAATAGCACAAATGGAGGGTGTTTCAGGGAAAGTTCCTATGGTAAATTATTGGGTTCACACAGGTCATCTAAATGTTGAGAATGTAAAGATGAGTAAAAGCCTTAAGAATTTTGTTTCTCCAGAGGACCTCATGAAAAAATTCTGGCCAGAAGCCATTAGAATTTATCTATTATCAATGCAATACAGAAGTACTGCTAATTACAGTGAAAAGGGTTTGCTTGACGGCCAGGTAATTGCAGAGAAGATCTCATTACTTAAACATCGTGTCAAGAAATATGATTATGTGACATCTGAAAATTCTAATGAAATTCTTGAGAGAATTTTAAAGCCTTTGGAAAATGATATGAATACCCAGGAATCGATGGTTATGATAAATGATTTCCTTAAGGAATCATTGAGCATCAGAGACAGGTCTGATAGAAATAGTGGTGAAATTAACTATGTGTTGAATGTAATTGATAGTATATTTGGCATAGTACATGACACTCCGTTGCCAGAAGGGACAGCAGATCTTATTTTAACAGCAAGAAATGAAGCCAGGAAGAAGGGAGATTTTGCGACTGCTGACGAGATAAGAAAGAGACTAGGAGAGATGGGAATAAGAATAGAAGATTCCAATGAAGGGAGTTTCTTATGGTGGTAAAAATTGATGCAGTGGTTATAATAGATATGATAAACGTATTTGTCTCAGGTAAAATGGGTTCAGAAAGATACAAGGATATCCCAAGAAATATAAGATATGTGGCTCATAAATTGAATAAGTTGACTATACTCGTCCAAGATGCGCATAACCCTAGCGATCCAGAATTGAGAATATGGGGAGAACATGCTATGGAAGGTTCTAATGAAGCAGAAACAGTGCAGGAATTAAAAGGGATTGGAATCACTATCAAAAAGAGAACATATGATGCATTTTATGGAACTGATCTTGAAAATAGACTAAGAGGGATTGGAGCTATAGATATACTTTTCTGCGGTCTGGTGACTGATATCTGCGTTCAGAATACTGTGGCTTCTGCTTTTTTCAAAGGTTTCAAGCCTATTGTAATGAGGGAATGTACTGATTCAGTTGATGATTTCACGAGAGATTATTCACTTTCTTATATGGAGCGCATCTACGGAGCAAAAATAATATCCAAAACTGATATTAGCTAAAGATGAAAAATATTGCTTCCGTGGAAGATATAGAGAATCTGAAAACCACTGATGTCTATTTCTGGAGGGTAAAGGATATTCTCAAAGAAGCTGGTGTCAATCCAGTAGTAACAATGGAGATTACATCATCTAACAGGGAACTTCCATGGATAGTGCTAGCCGGACTTGATGACCTTACTGAAATACTCAATGGGAAGGATATAGATGTTTATTCCCTTCCAGAGGGAACTATTTTCCCACCAAGAGATATCAATGGAATTCCAATTCCAGCAATCAAAATCATAGGCAGATATCTTGATTTTGGCCTTTACGAGACACCAATACTGGGGTCAGTCTCACAGGCTTCAGGCATCGCATCTAAATCTTCATATTTCAAAAAATTAGTGGGTGATTTACCTTTACTATCTATGGGGGCCCGGAGGATGCATCCAGCATTATCACCTTTGATTGACAGGAATTCATACCTCGGAGGATGTGATAAGGTATCCAGTGTTATAGGAGCAGAAAGAATAGGCAAGAAACCTGAGGGGACTATGCCACATTCTTTGCTTCTAATTCTGGGTGAGGAAGAGGGATGGGCACTTTACGATAGAATAATTGATCCTTCTGTGGGAAGAATAGCTTTGATAGATACATATTGTGATGAAAAAGTTTCTTCCGTAAGGGCCGCTAAAATAATAAATAATTTAAATGCCGTCCGACTCGATACACCATCGTCCAGAAGGGGAAACTTTGCTGATATAATAAGAGAAGTTAGATGGGAACTCGACAGAAATGGTTTCAAAAATGTAGGTATAGTTGTATCCGGGGGAATAAAGGAATCTGATATTCCCTCATTGAAAGAGGCAGGAGCCACTGCTTTTGGAGTTGGCACATCCATATCAAGTGCACCCTCGATTGATTTTGCCATGGATATAGTTAGCATTGAAGGAGTTCCAAAAACGAAGAGAGGCAAATTCTCAGGAGAAAAAAATGTTTTCAGGTGCCCGCACTGTCATAGATTCGTTGTTAGCGCACAGAATGAAGAGATATGCCCTCACGATAATTCGCCAATGGAAAATATGTACAGAAAAATTATTGAAAAAGGCAAAATAATTTATCAGGAAGATCTTGAAAAGGAGAGGAAGTATGTCTTGGACCAGCTAGGGTGGATAGAATGATTCTTTTGACAGGATTCAAACCTTTTTCAACTTTTAAGAAGAACCCTTCCGGAGAGATTGCAAAATTGTTGGATGGATCATATTTCAAAGGTGAAGAGGTTAGGGGGATTGAGATTGAAGTTACCCACGAAGCAATTCGTAATTATATTGAAGAGATTGGAAGAAATGAATATTCTTTAATAATTAACACAGGCTTGGCAGCTGGAAGAAGCTACATATCGGTTGAAGTAATTGCTGTTAACTGGCAAAGCTCTGAGAAAGATGAGAATGATTTTGCACCAGCTGATGGAAAAATAGTTGAGAATGGACCCGATGGAATTTTTTCCAGCATACCATTCTTGGAAGTTCTGCATAGCCTAAGATCGGCCAAAATACCTTCAAAATTGTCATTTACTGCTGGCACATTCCTCTGTAATAAAATATTCTATTCTTCTTTATATTATTCAAAGGCCAAAGTTGGATTCATACATTTGCCAGCCACAGATGACATCTCTGTCGCAGGGGAATATCCCATTCTGGAAATTGAAAAAATGATTAAATCAGTAGAACTCACAATACAGAAAACAATATGATTATTGCCCGCCTCTTTTTTCTTTAGCTTTTAATCTAAGTTCCTTGCTACCACACTTCCTGCATTTAGTTGCCTTTATAGGATTTGATGCGTAACAGTTCATGCAAATCTTTTTATTGAATAGTCTATCCATTGCTTCTTTAAACGGCATTTTAAGAGTATTGGAAAGCTGTATAAATTTTCTTCTATCCAGACATCCCCTAATGGAAACTTTTTTCAATAACATTTTTCCTTTATTCCTTAAGTTGTGATGTTATTCTGGCTCTCCTAACCATAGTTTAACATTTGAAATATTCTTAGAACCAGTTCTAGTTTGTCAACTTGATAGGGATATTAGTTTTCTAATTCATTTTTGTGAAATGACATGAAAGGTTTGAGTTAAAAATAAATATACCTTATCAATCGCCATTCATGGAAGAACTTTTGGTACATTTTGATATTTACTTGGATAATAAAAAGTATTTTGCCAAGGTAAAGAGTGAAATGGGAGGCTTAAGGGAATTTTCAGCAAGAAATATTGAAAAGCTAATGGAGCAGGTTATTGTAGACATAAGTGAGGAATTCGAAAATCTTTAAAAGATGAAAGATTATTTTTCCGGAAGCGATATTGAGCGTTTCGCTTATTGTCCATTGAATTATCTCCTTTATCTCAAGGGTGTTGATGCAAAATCAGAGAAGGGAGAGAATTATCATAAAAATCTGATTGATAAAATTAGTAGGAACATATTGATACAGAAACGCGTAAAATTCCTCAACAGTCTCTTTTATTTTCTAACTATATTGTCACTTCTGGTTCTAATTGTATTCTTCTACTACACTGTAAGGGGAAACATTGATTATCTCTTTTTGCTCTTAATATCGATTGTCTCTATTTACATAGCTATATGGTTTTATCTTCTTTCGAATTTTTTTAATTTTTCATTGTTCAAAAAATCAGATCCTATTATACTATATCTCTCAATATTTTCTCTGTTTACTCTGTTTGTAACATTCACCATTCTCAAACTTAAAGGAATCATTATTCCTGTGCTAATTCTTACTGCAGATCTTCTCCTCATATTGGATTCTATAGCATATTACCGACTTCTCAAGGATATAAAGATATTGGAAGTAGTGCCAGAGGAAGAGAAAGATATAAAATATTTAGACAACGACAGATCAGAACTTCTAAGGAGTGATAAATGGAAAATTCAGGGTAGGCCTGATATTGTGGCGGAAATAAATGGCGAAATAGTTCCAATAGAGATTAAAAGCAGCAATATGCCAAAGATAAAGCCTTTTTCCCATATGATGCAATTAACAGCCTATGCAATACTTGTTGAAGAAAAATATGGGAGAAGGGTTTACTATGGTATTCTTAAGTATCCCCAGGGGAATATGGAGATAGAAATAGATGAAAATATGAGGGAAACGTTAAGATCGATGATACAGAGAATGGAAGTTGTTAGAGAGACCATGATGGCTCACAGGAATCACAATAATAAAGGAAAGTGCCAAGGCTGTTACAGGAAGGAAGCCTGTCCTGAATCTCTAGCATAGGATGGAATCTGAGGGGTTATTATTTGTAGATTTGAAACCTTTGATTAAATATTAATGAAATTTTACTTCAAGCCCCTTGCAGGCTGATTCTTGTGATAATAGATGAAGCTTTGTAGATACAACCCCATCCTGGCCGGTTGCAATGTGAGTCCACTTTCCTGCGAAATCCTTTATTTCAGATAGATACATATTATAACTGCTGTCATAATTTTCAATTTCCCTATCATCTTTCATAAGAACTGATTGTACCTTGGTATCATATGCATTTGCCAATTTCAGTACAGCCTTGTCTCCATAAATTACAAGATCATTGTTATTGGATGGAATTTTTCTTGATGAGAGAGAGTTGGCAATAATTCCATTTTTATATACTATACTTATTGAAAATGTGTCCTCTATCACCTTGCAAGTTGGGTAATTTTTAGCAATGACAGATAGAATATCATCCCCGAGGATATTTACGAAACTATCCAGAATATGAACCCCTGTTCCTACAATTGAACCGCCTCCTGCCTGTTCTGGAATCCCCCACCAGGATTTAGATGGGAGTGAGTGAGTGGAAAGGTGTGTCCATTTTCCGTAAACAGCTACAACATTACCTATTTCTCCTGATTTTAATATTTCCTTTATTCTTTGAATACCTGGATGAAACCTTAAGTGAAAACCTATGGCAATTTTTTCCCCTTCTTTTTCAGAAAAATCCGCAAGTGCCTTAGATTCGTCTACATTCAACGTTACAGGCTTTTCCAGAAGAACATCCTTTCCAGATTGAAGAGCCATCATTGCATGTTTATAGTGCAGAAAATTTGGAGAAGATATATAGACTGCATCAATATCGTATTTCAGGAGCTTTTCTAGATCATCAAAGAATTCAGCACCCAGATCTTCTGATACCTGTTCTCCTTTACCTTTGTCGGTTGAATAAACTGCCCCTATTCTGTTTCCGCTGTCTATAATCGCTGGTATAACCTTTGTCATAGCATGGTTTCCAAGGGAAATTATGCCAAATTCCATAGGTATCTATAATAAATTTTTATTATAATATTTGCTATCCATTCCTATTCAGGCAGGAATAAAGACGACCCATGAATAATGGTTGAATTGTCAATGAAGTGAAAATTATTACAATTATTATTGCCTCGATGGCTTTTCCCCAGTAAGTGAAAGTAGTATTACCATTCTCTATTCCAAGTACTAAAATTGTAGGTGCTAATATAGCTGGGAAAACCCCCCTAGTGCCTTCGAATCCCACAAAAACCATATCAGAAAATCTTACATTTCTGTCTATTGAACCGGCTAGAATTACAGATAGAGGCCTTATTACAAAAATAAGGAATATTGCAATGAGAATTCCGTCCAAAAAATATTTGCTAATAAAAGTAAGGTCGATTGATGCACCAAGAAAAACAAATATCATCACAACAAAAAATTGTGTTACATCATCCATGAATATCTGATAATTTTCCATCTCGCTATCCTTGGGCATATAATTGCCTGATAGTATACCAAAAATTGCAATGGCCATATACCCTGATCCTCCTATTACAACGGCTATGCTGTAAACAGAAAGACCAAAAAGAAGAATCATGGCGGTATAATATTCCCTGAAATCACGAGGGAAGAATATCCTCAGATTTCTCATCAAATAGAATAGGGAAACAGAAATTCCGATCGGAATAAAAATCTGGCTTGTTATGAGATAAAGTGCAATATTATGAATGTGAAAAAAGGGAGATTGTAATACTCTAATTTCATTTGGCATGAAGATTGCCATAACAACTGCAAGAAACATATAGGAAAATGGGTCATTGAAAACTGATTCGGTAATTAATAGAACTGAAGGAACTTCTCCAACTCTACTTTTCTTGAGAGATGGAATTATGGAAGCAGGATCGGTTGAAGTTATGATTGCACCAATTATGAACCCAACCCATATCGGGCTCTTCAGAATAATTATTGTGAAAAGGCCTACTAGAATTCCTGTAGCGAATAGCACGAATGTTATAAGTGTTATTGTTGGTTTCCAAACTCTCCTCAAAGTGTATCGTGAAATTTTACTTGATTCATCTAATATTATAAATGCAGCACCTATTGGTCCTATATACTGATAAAAAAGTGAGGCTGCCTCATCCGGGTTGATTAGATAAAGAAGTGGCCCAAATAGAATTCCAAGGAGTAAAAGATAAGGTATGTAGACTGTCCCTGTAACGCGAGCAATAACATTTGCAAGATAGCCAAGAATAAGCGCTAGTAGGATGGGAATGAGTATCTCAGTCATTTTTACTATATTACGATTAAAATAAACATTTTTTCTATCGAAATAGTCGGTATCAATAGTGAAGTAAATCCTGAAAATCTTTACTTTTCGTGTTCTGATTTCCAAGCCTTTGGATATATTCCTCTATCTACAAAAACAGCCTCAGGTTTTATGAAACCACTTTCTCTTTTACCCATGGCAAGGAGCTCACCCTTGGTACTCATTATTCTCACAATGCCTCCTTCACCATTATCCTCCAGAATTCCGGCACGAAATATATTAGAGCCGTGTGCCATTGCATCTATTGCACTGTCCTTTACTGTGACTCTTGGAAAATTCGCTGTCACATCTTCAGGATCAATTAGAATAGAAGAAAGCATTTCCGGGTCACCGTTCTGATAGAAATTGTATGCATCCTTTAGCTTCTGGAGGGTGACCATATGTGATTCATCTACTGGACCACTTCTTACCCTTCTCAGTTCTACCATGTTGGCTCCAACAAGTAAGGCGTCACCTATATCTCTGCATAAAGTTCTGATATAGACGCCGGATTCAACATTTGCTCTGAAAAGTACATACCTTTCCTTCATCTCCAGAATCCTGAGTGAATAAATTTTCCTTTTTCTCAAATTCCTTGCAACAGCGGACCTAACTGGAGGAAACTGGAATATTTCCCCAGTGAATTCCCTGAAAATGTCCTCGACATTTTCCC
This sequence comes from uncultured Thermoplasmatales archaeon, assembly GCA_964541025.1. Classification (GTDB taxonomy): domain Archaea; phylum Thermoplasmatota; class Thermoplasmata; order Thermoplasmatales; genus JAGDXO01. The sequence goes on along the minus strand of CAZIOW010000005.1, from coordinate 3,210 downwards.
TTGGGATTTCCTTATGGAGTAACATTAGCGCTATATACTCTTTCCCTTCTTCGTGAAGATAATCTGCAAGCCTCGTTGCTTTTTCCAGACCTACAGGCAGAACACCGGTTACATTTGGATCCAAAGTTCCAACATGCCCGGCCTTTTTAAGATTCAGTATTGATCTGACCCATGCAGATACCTGGTGAGAAGTTGGACCCCTAGGTTTATCAATTACAATAAAACTATAATTCAATCTCTCCTCAATGGTTCTTTCCTTTGGCTCCTTTCCAAATATCCAGGGCATTCAGAATCACCCCCACAACTTCTTCGGGGCTTTTATCAGAACTGTCAATAACGAAATCATATATTGATGTATCTTTAAAATCTATATTATAGTATTTGTAATATCTTTTCCATTCGCTTTCTTCCCTTTCCTTTATGAGATAGAAAATGTCTCCTGTCTGTTCCTCCTTCCGCTCCTTAATAGAGGATTTGATTCTCTGAATCCTGATATTTTCATCTGCTGTTAAGAATATTTTAAAAGCTTTTATTTTGTTCAAATAACATAGCCAACCGGAAAGCCTTGACTCCACTACTATGTTATCATTTTCTTTCAAAATTTTCAACAAGAGAGAATCCAGTTCTCTATCGAATTCAGGGTCTTGTTCTGCTTTCTGGCCCATCTCCGCTAGAGAAATGTTCCTATCTGAGGCAAATTTCCTGAAAATGATTCCGCCAGTGATAAGCTCGAACCCGAGTTTTTTAGAAAGAATTTGGGAGACGGTTGTTTTACCGCTTCCAGGAGGCCCAGATACTGTAATTTTCATGCGCTGACACTCGTTGATTTAATACTCTTTCTAAGATAATACAATTTTAATCCATACTGCAAGGGATAGGTTATTATTATAGTGAATAGCGAATAGAATGCTATCCAAAGATAAAAGCCATAATAGAGATGCATTAAATCCACCGGCCCGAATGGTGATGATATAATAGCCCTTCCTAAGTTCTTAACATTATCCATAAATCCAATCATCCAAGCGAAAATGAGGACGCTAAGTATGAGCGTTATAAAGGTTGGCTTCATCTGCTGCTGAGTAATCTGCATTGAATCCTGCATTGATTTGCTTTGCTCAGCCCTGACTGCATCAATTTCTTGCTTGTTTTTTGTCCTTATTGCTTCCCTGTACCTTGCACTAAGTTTCTTGTTTTTAAACTGCATTTCCGCCATTTTAAAGTAGTCCATAAAGAAATGCCTTGCAACGGTATTAACTATACCGGTTATTAACGAGGCCAGCAGGATAGTAAATAGAGGATACTGGAAATTGAAGCCGATAAATGGTTGAAGAATGTATATCATGGGCAGACTGAAAAGATATCTTAAAACAGGTGTTGTATAAACAAATAAAAGAAGTATCATTATGAAAAAGTAAAGAAGCTGTGTTCTCATTGTCTTCTGCATTGCTTCCATCTGTTCCTTGGTTTGAGCTGGTTGAGTAGATGGCATTACTTTTCACCTATAACCTTTATGATTTGATTACCCGCTTCTTCGTGTCTCCCATTTTCATTCATAACTATCATTATAGGGGAACCAGTCATTGCTGAATATGATATACCATAAGAACGATTAACTTCCATATGCCTCCTTATTTTATCTAATGAGTCGTCATCCCTGTTTCTCATTGGGTCATTCTTTCTCCTTTCAAATACTTCAAGAGGATCTGCCTCAATGGAAATGAAAAGATCAGGCTTCAGTATTTGAAGGACGTCTGGTGGTAATCCTGGAAGAAAACCTCTTGGCGTTTGTATAGAGAAATGAGTATCAATTATCACATTGTTCAGTCCAGATAGATATTCAGATGCCTTTTTTTGAATATTTTTCTGGACATCTATAGGGAGTTTTCTTAGATCGTCCCTGTTCTTGGCATAATTCATTTTCATCGCTTCCCTCAGCATAACGTCGCCATAGTTCTCCACAATATATCCGTGCTTAATCAGCACGTTTAGAACAGTTGTTTTTCCAACACCCGGAATTCCGCCTATAATGACTCGCATTTACATTCCTCCGAAGAAGTCCCTCATAAATGGATACATTTCAGTCATCTGCTCCCTTCCCATAGCCTGGTATAGCTGTATCACTATTCCAACAGTAAGAAGTACTCCTGTTCCAGATGCATTTCCAACAGTTCCAATCAGATCAGCACCTGCAGCAAGTGCACCTACTGCAGCCCCGCTGAATACTGTGATTGCAGGAATATACTTGTCAAGGACTCTCTTGAGAACGCGAGGATCTCTTCTAAATCCAGGGATTTGCATACCTGAACTCTGAATCTGTCTTGCGACACCCTCAGAGTTCATATTTGTTGTTTCAATCCAGAATTTTGCAAATAGGACTGATGCCCCAACCATGAATGCTACATATGCAAGAACATGTATTCCCATTTCCCAGGGAGGATGATTGAATAGTTGCGTCTGGTATACCTGAGGGTCGAGCATTGGGAAAAGCCAGTTTGCGAGACCATTTGGATTTGCAAGATACCACGCTAGACCGCCTATTGGTGTTGTTTGCTGAATATTCAGCTGCTGTGCCAGGGAAGCTGATGGATAGGCGCCAAGATAATAATCGTGCCCAAGAATTGGAATTTTGGCTAAACCGGGATTTGTCCAGAACAACAATGACCACATTGCGAGATTAGCCAGGACTGCAGCTGCAAGTATGACAGGTATATTTGAAGCATACATCAATTGAATAGGATACCTCCCTCTTGCACCTCTTGCCCTTTCATGTGCCAAGGGCAACTCAACCTTCACTGACTGTACCCACACAACTAGGAAGAATATGAATATTGTTCCTGCTAGTGCGATTAGTGGATTAGGAGGCGCAAATATTATCCTTTCAAGCCCTCCAGAATAGAGATTTCCGGCATTAAATTGTGAGAGCAAATAGAAAGTCTTAGGTATAGCTCCGCTTGGTGGATTTGAAATGGATAACGCTCCTGAACCTGTTGGAACCCAGTTGAGAGTACCGGTTATCAGTGCCTGAGAAACCCCGGCTGCTATAAATAGTGATACACCAGATCCAATACCCCATTTGGATACTACCTCATCCATCATAAATACGAGGTATGAACCCATGAATAGCTGGAATATTATGAAAATCCTCGCTATCATGAGGCCGTAGCCAGGTACCGTTCCATTGATTGCGGATATGAATGAAGGATCAGGGGG
>CAZIOW010000004.1:0-54950 GCA_964541025.1 uncultured Thermoplasmatales archaeon | reverse complement strand
ATTGCATCGCTTTTTCTTATGGCATCTATGGTTTTTTTCTCTTTCTCCTCCATCTCCAAGGCAACTTTCACATCAAAGGGCATCCAACAGTTACGGCAATACTTAGCATCTGAGGGGTTAAGAGTATGGCATCTTGGACATTCTTTGGGTCTGTCCTCCTTTATGGACTCATCCTCATTGACCTTTATTCCATAGGCCTTGAGAATTGCATTATCCTGGTCTCTCAGGCTTAAATGAACATAGGTCCTTGTCTGTTTTGATCCATGAACCCAACCCATCTGTGATTCTAAAGGAGCTTCTGTTACCTTACTGGCCAGGGTAGTGGCCCTGGTATGACGGAATAAATGCGGATGTATCCTTCTCGTTATTCCTGCTCTCCTGGAAGTATGCCTTATTATAGCATAAACGTCTGCATAGGTTAGATTTCTTCCAGAGATCATTTCAGAGAGGTTGCAGAAAAGAAATGCATTAGGATCATTCCTCTCTGGGTGATTGTCAAGCCATGCCCTTAGATAAGCTATTGAATCGTCTATGATCCTGACTTGCCTGAACCCTGTTTTACCTGTTACCTTTAGGAGAGCTCCGAACTCGTCAAAACTCAGGTCCTTAATTCTCATATTGATTATTTCCCCTATTCTGCATCCTGAATCTAAAAGAACTGCGAACAGAGCTCTATCCCTTGCGTTCTTAGAATTTTCTATGAGTGCTCTTATCTCATCCCTGGTTATGAGGTCATCAGGGGTCTTTCCATTTTCCTTAACCTTTATTTTAAGCTTGGCTATACTGTCCGGCAGGTTCTTCATTTTCCACTTGTAGAATCTCTTGAGCATTGTTATATAGGTATCCCTGATCCAGTCTGAATAATCATCATTCGAGAGATGTTCAAGGATCTTCTCAATATCCTCCTCCTTTGGATCCAGGAAACCATCAGGTATCCATTCGGCAATTTTCCTCAATCTCTGGATCTAATTTATTCTCCTTATCTCTGATATATTTTCTCTTATCTTCATATCATTGACGAATTTTCTTATATTTTTCTTGATTTCCTCGTTAAATGGCTCTCTTTCAAGCGTTCTAAGTTCATCCTCGATTGTGTAATTGTACGGCTTCAGTATAATTGTTAAACGCCTTTTGGGTACTTAATTCTTCCGGATTCCTACTTTTATTAATACGCCGTGGGGGAGATTTGAACTCCCGACCCCATAAGGGGACCAGCTCTCAAGGCTGGCGCCTTGGGCCGCTTGGCTACCACGGCTTAATCGTTAATAAGGTGATTAATATAACCTTTTACATATGGATTTTGAAAATGTGATTAAAGATATTAAAGACGATGAAAGGTTCAAGAGAGCAAAAATTGTTGCAATTCAGTTACCCGAAGGATTGAAGAGAAAATCTTATGAAATCATAGATGAAATTAAGGATAAAGAGGTAATACTTCTAGGTGACCCGTTCTGGGGTGCCTGTGACATTCCAACTCAGGGGAAATGGGATCTCCTGATACAATTCGGTCACAGCTCTATCCCAAATCTGGGGAATTTCCCAAAGATCATGTTCATTGAGCTTCAGGATAAGATGGAACATGATTTAGAATGCTCAAAAGTTCCATTTTCTTCGGTAACATTAACATCTAACATAACCTATTCTCATGAACTTCAAAGAATTAAGGAAAAGCTAGAAAAATGTAATAAGAAAGTTACCTTGAAAAAGGGTGATTCAAGGGTATTTTATCCGGGTCAGATCCTGGGTTGCAATATATCAGCCGCCAGGAGTGACGATGAAGCTGTTCTATTCATTGGAGAGGGTATTTTCCACCCACTGGGTATAGCATTGGCATTAGACAAAGAAGTTCTTGCATTCAATCCAAGGACTAATGAATATATATATATGGAAAAGGAAAAAAGAAAATTCTTGGCCCAGAGATATGCTGCAATAGACAAAGCTTCCTATTCTGAATCCTTTGGAATAATAGTATCAACCAAAATTGGACAGACAAGGTACTCAATTGCGAATATTGCAAAAAAAATACTTGAGGAAAGAGGAAAAAAGTCATTCATCATTGCCGCTGACCTCATAAGAGATGAAATTTTAATGAATTTTCCTGGGGATGTTTATGTCAATACTGCCTGTCCAAGGGTAACAATTGAAGATTTTAGCACATTTTCGAGGCCAGTAATCACATTTTACGAATTAGAAATGGCTCTTAATCTTAGAGATAAAAGTAAATATATACTGGATGAGATTGTAATGACAGATGAAATTGGCAGTACTAGCTTCTGGGGAAGGGACAAATCTCCAGGCCATTATTGATTCAATCAAGTCAGGATACTTGAAAGGGGTATCTATAAGCTATGTTATTTCAGATAAAGAAAATGCGAGAGCGGTTGAGAGAGCTAGAAATAATAATATAAATATTATAATAATAAATAAGAATGATATGGTTACAATATTAAGAAAGGCGTTCAGCGAAGTAGATCTAGTTGTCCTTGCTGGCTTTCTCAAGATAATCCCGCCAGATTTGATAGGCATTAAGCCAATAATAAATCTTCATCCATCTCTCCTACCCCTATTCGGAGGGAGGGGAATGTATGGTCTAAAGGTCCATCAAGAAGTCATTAAGAGTGGAATGAAAGTTAGCGGATGCACAGTTCACATTGTTACGGAAAGTATTGATAGTGGTCCAGTAATCATTCAAAAATGCATAGATGTTAGAGATGATGATACTCCAGAAAGCCTCCAAGAGAGAATACATAAAATAGAACATGAAGCAATGGTTGAGGCAATAAAAAAACTCTCTGAAAATAATTATAAAATAATAAATAATAAATTAATTTTTAATTGAATTACATTATCTTTCTGCCTATTGATTTCTCATAGAACTTTATGATTTCTTCTTTTTCCTGGTCAGTATATTTTCTGACGAATTTTTCCTTCCTGAGATCAATCCCAGTTTTTTCTTCGTATACCTTTGGATCCATTGAGAACCTTCTCTGTGTTGCATCCCTGTACAATTCAGGGATAACATTGAATGCGCAGAAAGGAACTATCTTTCCATCTGGCATTGCATAATGTATATCGCATCTTTCCACTCTATCTACATCATATGTATATGGATCCATGAAATGCATGAAACCTATGAACATTGAATTGTAATGGAATGCTTTTAATCCATGGTAGTCACCACCTGTAAATGCTCCGAATATCATCTCCCTCATTTTGAATCCTGGGGGTGCCTTCTTCTCATCGACGAATGTATTCAATTTCCTGAGTAGTGATGTCAGTGCAGATGCCTTCTTAAGCGATTTTACTCTGGAATCATTTATATCTGATGCAAGGTCGTTTAGGTATTCAAAAAGACCTTCCACATCTATAAATCTAGGGACAGGTATTATTGAACCATCATCCTTCTTGAACACATATGTACCCATACCGCAGGCAAAGTGTATGCTAAGTCTGTAAGTTGGCTTTCCTTTTAATGCCTCTACAAAGTTTGTCACAGCTCCTGTGCTAGGAACTGTGAAGAAATCTTCCCTCCCTATTGCTCCATCGAGCTGTTCCTCTATCTTCTTTATTGCACCAGGAATCGTAACTCTCTGCCTCTCCCTAAGTTTATCTGGCATCCTTCCTACAAGTGAAACTGGCTGGAAATTAACACTTCTGACAACATCTAGATTTGAAAGGCCAAATTTTATTATATCGCCGAGTTCTCCATCGTTAACTCCTCCTATAACAGTTGGAACGAGAACAACCCCAACCCCAACTTTCCTGTATGTTTCCAGAGCCTTTGGAATCTCCCAGAAATTCTTTGGATTGGATCTAGGCGTAACTCCATCAAAGCTTGTATATATAACGTTGGCTCCAGCATCGTGGCATTTTTGTATAAACTCTGGATCCCTGCTTGCCCTTATGCTGTTGGTATTGAGCTGAACATGATCATAACCCTCCTCCTTTGCTATTTTCACTATTTCAGGCAGGTCATCTCTTAATGTAGGTTCACCGCCAGTGAGCTGCACGGCATTTGCACCTACAGGCTTTTCATTCCTCATCCTCCTCAGCATCATCCTTATCTGATCAAGTGACGGTTCATATATTGGGTCATTCTCCTTCGCGTAGAAGAAACAGTACCAACATGAAAGGTCGCATCTATTAGTAAGAACAACATTTCCAAGGCCAGTATGGCTTTTATGCTTTACACAGAGACCGCAGTGTGTGGGGCAATCAATTTTTTCAGCTGCAAGACTTATCTGAGGATTCTCAAGCTTTATACCCTTGTCTGACCACTTCTTTGCATTCATGTACATTTCATAGTCTTCCCAGTACTTCTCCTTGGTAACACCGTGCTCAGGGCATTCCTTTATCATCTTCACTTCGCCGCCTTCAGCATATACCAATGCTGGAATTTTCATTCTGTCGAATTTATTTTCTGCCACGCACTCTGGGCAAAGTGAAGCTGTCACTCTCAAAGCTAACATCCCGGGTTTCATGAGATGGCCAAATTTTTCATAAACCTCTTCCATATTCTTTATTTTCGAATTTGGACTTATCTCAAACTCGGGAGATATCATAGACTCAAAGGTCTGATCCATGCAACTACCAATAAGAAGGGTATTAAAGATATTATGTAATATATCGAGCTAAAAAATTGAGCATTGTTTCTCGTAGAATTGAAATAGATAAAGTAAATATATAATAATGGAAGTAAGGAAGATTCAAAAAACGGGGGGTTCAACGCTTGTAGTATCTTTACCAAAAATATGGTGCCAAAATTTTAATCTCAAGGTTGGCTCAAAAGTATCATTGAACTATAGCGAAAGGGGGGCTATAATTTTAGAACCATTCGAAAAATCAAAGGATAATATATCGTCCATCGTGGAATTAAAAAGCACAGATAATCTTGAGAATGACATGAGGATACTCATATCAAAATACATTCAAGGGGCCAAGAAAATTACTATCAAAAGCAGAAGCAAATCCAGCCTGGACTATATTGTCAATAAATTTCTTGAATTGACTATAGGATTTGAGGTGATTGAAGAAAAAGAAAATGAAGCAATACTTGAAGATATAATCTCATTGCCCACATTGACCTTTGAAAAGGCGCTCAGGCGAATGGATACTCTGGTTAGAAGCATCGTAAGAGAATCAATAAGCGAGCAGAAAATATCCAAGGACTATGTGGCAAAGAAGGAAAATGAAGTTGACAAATTCAATATATACATTCAGAGGCTGTTCAATCAAAGTTTGAAAGATTATTCTGTTTTACAGCTTAACAAGATATCCACAGAAGAGGCGCTTGCTTTTTTGCTTGTATCAAGAATACTTGAGAGAATCGCAGACCACGGAGTGAGAATATATTATATTGCAGAGGGAAACATCCTCAAGAAGGATAATTTACTTAAATTCGTAGAACAGGCGATCCAGATACTGGAACAGTCTATGGAATACTATTTCAAGAAAGACACAGATGGTGCAAATAATTTGATATCTAGAAAGGATTATTTCAGAATAGAGAGAAATAATTTAGGTGGGTCGATTGCAGGAGCAGAGGACGATCTGAAGATAGCAGAGATTCTGGAGGATGCGGAAAGGATTGCCTTCTATTCCACAGATATATGCGAGCTTATAATCGATTACTTCCAATAGTATTATTTAATGAAATGATATTTCTTATCAATGGAACTGGATAGTCTGTTAGTCCAGGAAATAGGGATCATCAATGAGAAAGGTATATCGTTTGACAGATCCGAGGAAATAAAGAAAAGACTATATGATACAATCATCAGTTCCTGGGAAAATGAAAGAAAATTTTCCAATATAAGGAAAATATTAAGCCCATCATTCGGAAAATACAACAGCACATTCTTTTTCTCAGGTGAAAGGGGCATTACTGAATATTCATCTATGTACAATACCATGATTGTTGAAAAATCTCTCTACAGAGATTTTTTCCCTCTGAAGATTGAATTTCATCCGAGCGATACAATACCTGTTATTTTAGCTCACGCAGAAAACGAGGAGGCTAAAGGTTACGATGTTGTAAAAGCTATAAATGTATCTTACCAGATATCATCAACATTTGCAGAATTATTACAGAAAACGAGGAGGCCAAGGAGTAGCATTCCAGTTGCTGCTGGTATATCTTCAGGTATAGGAGTAATTCACAACATAGAAAACAATGTTTTTCGGAAATTTTTATCATACTCTTTGAACACAGCAGTTGATGAGAAAAGCCATGTTTTCCCAGAAGGTTTCATATCTTCATTCTATGCAAGGGAACTATCATTCCTTTATAGGATAATTGGGGAAATTCCTGAAAAGAAGGTAGATCCGAATTTGTTTAAGGATACGGGGGGTGAGCATCTCATTGATTTTCAAAAGGATAGAATTTCAAAGGGGGTTATCAAATATTACCCGGTGGACGATCTCTTGATAAGTGCAGTAGAGGCTGTAACCAGTCTCAGGGAAAAGGTCAGGGGAAATATAATAGACCTCAGGGTGGAGATTCCTGAAATTATATATTCAAGGAATGTAGAAAATGATTTTTATGACACTCCAAAAGATATAGAAGAAAATCTAAAAAGAAGTCTGAGATTCATAATATCATATACACATTTTTACGGTTCTCCCAGAACTGGCTCGTTCAACGAGGCCTTTTACACAGATATCAATATAAAAAACCTGATGGCAAATATTAAGGTCTCAACATCTGATAAATTTGATAAACTTTTCCCAGAATTTCTGCCAACAAAATTAACGTATGAAACTGACCAGGGAATATATGAAAAGGAAATAGATGTACCATATGGATATTACAGAAATCCTATTTCTTGGAATGATTTGAAAGATAAAGGATTTAAATTGTTAAGAAATGAGGATTTCAACAATGAGTTATTTGAATTCATCAAGAATTTTGATGATAGAACAACAAAGGAGCTCATGGAGGTAATGAATAATGCATCCATTAAAGGAAAATAGGAACCTGGGGCCAGAATTTCTGAGACAAAAGATAAGCGAGGGTATAGTGGAAGCTCCCGGTGTATTCAATGGAATAGGAGCTTTGATAGCGGAGAGATATAATTTCAATGCATTGTACCTTTCCGGTTCTGGTGTGGCTGCTGTGCAGGGGCTTCCTGATTTATCAATAACAACCCTTGATGAGGTGGTCTCAGAGGCAAGGAGGATCACAAGCATAAGCAATCTTCCCCTTATAGTAGATATAGACACAGGATTCGGAGAGATTCTGAATGTCGAGAGAACAATAATAGAAATGGAGAAGGCCGGTGTTTCCGCAATTCACATCGAAGATCAAATCATGCCTAAGAAGTGCGGTCATCTTGAGGGGAAGACACTTGTATCTGAACATGAAATGGTAGAAAAGATAGTGGCTGCAGTTGAGGCAAGGAAGAACAAGAATTTCATGATTATAGCAAGGACCGATGCAAGGGCAGTTGAAGGATTTGACAGGGCAGTAGAAAGAGCTAAACTCTATCTCAAGGCAGGTGCAGATGCAATATTTCCTGAAGCATTGCAAACCGAGGAAGAATTCAGGGAATTCCATAAGAAAGTTCCAGCTGTGCTGCTTGCAAACATGACTGAATATGGTAAAAGTCCGTTGCTAAGCTCAAAAGAGCTAGAAGAAATGGGATACAGGATAGTAATTTTCCCTCTTACAGCTTTCAGGGCTGCGATTAAAACAATGGATTCCGTATATAATGAACTAATGAAGAAAGGTACTCAGAGAGGAATAATGGATAAAATAGCAACAAGGTCAGAATTTTATGATATAATCAAATACAGTGAATACGAGAATGAGGACAAAGAAATCTCTAATAAATCTAAAAAAATCATGGAATGATACTGGAATGAGGGCTGGTAGATCAGTGGAAGATCGCCTGCTTCGCAAGCAGGAGGTCCGGGGTTCGAATCCCCGCCAGTCCATATGAAGATTAATTCTTTAGCCAGTGGTAGTTCAGGTAACTCTACACTGGTATGCAGCGAAAGCTACTGTGTGCTCATAGACTTGGGCATATCATTCAGGAAACTGGAAGCAGCCTTAAAATTCAAGGGCAAGGCAGTAGGGGATATCAACTCTGTTTTTGTGACCCATGGGCATACAGATCACGCTTCAGGTATACACACATTCAGGAATAGAACTGGAATCCCTATCTATGGTACATATGAAACATCCGACATCTATGTAGATGAACGAGGTGGATATGGCTCGAATCAGGAGATGGGCGTTGAAATTGACAGATTTATAAAGGAGGACGAAGAGGTCGAGGTAGGAGATTTGCAGATCTCAGCTATCAGGGTATCACACGATGCCAGACATCCAGTTGCATACACAGTTCAGAATGGAAATAAAAAAATGGCAGTTGTTACGGACCTTGGCGAGGGTAATCAGCTTCTGGAAAGGAGACTGAGAGAATGCAATGCAATAATAATTGAAGCAAATCACGATCCAGTAATGCTGGAAATGGGGCCTTATCCGGAACTTCTAAAAAGAAGAATTAAAAACCCAAGGGGACACCTTTCCAATCAAAAGACAGGGCTAATATTGAGAAATGTTATGGATGATGGAACTTTAGTAATACTTGCTCATCTTTCGAAAATAAATAATACTCCGCAGCTCGCAGTTCAAACTGTTCATGAAATATTAAGGGAAGGGGGTTTCAAATCAAATAATATAAAAGCTCTCATTCCATATAATGATCCAATGGAGATAAGACTCTGATGAAACCGGCAATCACTTTTGCTGAAATAAGATCAATTGTAAGTTTTCTGAAGAAGTATGAGGGAGGATACATAGAGAAGAATTACATGGATGAGGGAAATTTCTCATTTAAAATAAGAAAATCAGGTCTGAACTCTGTTTATCTTCACTTTATGAACAATGATTTTTTATTTATTTCTCCAGAAAATGAACTGGAAGGAAAGAAGAATGTACTGCCAGTGGAGAATATGCAGATTCACTCAATAATACAGATGGGCACAGACAGGGTAATTGCTATTGAAGGTCAGAAGAAGATCATCATAGAGATGATGGGTGGGGGAAACCTCATTGTCACAGAAGGAGATGAAATAATATTCTCCAAGAAACAGACAAAGAGAATGGGTATGCTCATACAAAAGGGTGCTAAATACATTCAGCCTGACATTATAGATCTGGAATCACCTTATTTTTCAATTGAAGAAAGGATAAAGGAGTCAAAGGCAGATCCCGTGAGAACACTGGCAACAAGACTAGGTCTTTCAAAATACTCGGAAGAGATAATATGCGCATTGGGAAATGGCATAAATACCAATGAAGACCTTTTAATAAATTTAGATAAATTAAAGGTCAATATATCAGAGCTGCTGAGGGCTTCAGAAGAGGGAAACATTTACATTTATGGTGACCAGTTCTTCGTATGGAAGAGCAAATGTTTAACAGCAGAGCCAGAAATCAAGAACATATCGGAAGCAATGAAATTCATTTATGATTTATCTTTAACAACAGAAGAATCCAGAGAAAAATCAATCAGAAGGGATATGCAAAAGATGCAGGAAGAAATGGAAAGAATGAAAAATTTCGGAGAATTCATAATGACAAATTTACATGAAATAGATCATTTTCTTTCCAATGCAAGGAAGAATAATATTGACAGAAATTTAATTGATTATGAAAAGGGAATAGTAAAATTCATAATAGAAGATAAGGAGATACCCCTTAAAATGGGACTTACTGCAGGTGAAAATGCAAATGAATTTTTTTCATCTGCTAAAAGGATTAAGGAAAAACTCTCACGGGTAGTAAATATTGAAAATGAAGAGAAACCAAAAGTTAAAACAAAAATTAAGGTGCATAGAATTTTCACAAATTACAGGTGGTTCCTGACCAGCGAGGGAAATCTTGTGATTGCCGGAAAAGATGCAGAAACCAATGATTCAGTGGTTAAGAAATACCTTGATGAAAGGGACTTATACCTTCATGCGGATATTCACGGGGCACCTTCTGTGATCTTAAAAAATAAAAATGGCATAGGAGAAAAGAGCATTGAGGAGGCAGCGCAATTTGCTTGGTGCATGTCAAGGGCTTGGAATGCACAGTTCGGTAACGGGGCAGTATTCTATGTTACTAAAAGCCAGGTAAGCAAGACACCAGAATCAGGTGAGTACCTAGCAAAGGGTGCTTGGATTATCAGAGGAAGGAAAAATTTTATTACACATCTTGAGTTGAAACTTGCCATAGGCTTCCAAAATTATGAAAACAGGCAGTATCTTGTTTCGGCTCCTCCATCTGCAATAAAGGGTAGCAAAATAATTTTGATACCAGGTAGTGAGAAAGAGGAAATAGCAGGCAAAATTTCCGATTTTTTCAAAGTGGATAAAGAATCCGTTTATCCTATCCTGCCTCCTGGCGGATCCAAAATCAGTGAAATAATAAATGAAGTATCAGATTCTTCTAGAGAATCGGAGAATGATTATAACGAAGGCAAGGGAGATACAGATTGAACTTACTACACTCCAAAGCAGCAAGGGTTCCCTGAAGAAAAGGGAAAGCATAAATTCATACAGCAATGGAGAGAATGGACCTATAAGGTTATTGATGAGAGAGAAACCTCCATAATACTGGCCTCTCTTATCTTCTGGAGCAATTTTTCCGATCACGCTGCTGGAGGCAGGGGAAATTACGTTTTCGCCAATAGTGAGAGCAACTACATTCAATATCAAAAGGGTAACATTTTTTGTCAAACTGAATACAAAGAAGGTGATAGAATAAATGATGAGTCCAAATGAAAATCTTGTCATCTCATCTATTCTATATAGCGCCCTGTTTACGGGCAGCTGAAGTGTGATTACTGCTATCCCGTTTACAGTGAATATTATTCCAATAAGGGAATAGCTGAGCTTATCCACTGCGGAAAGGAACTGAGAAAGTATGTACCCCCAAGGCCCGACAGAGAACCATCCCAGAGCTAAAACAACCGCAATAATAAGGAAGCGTTTGTCTTTATGCGGGAACGATAGCAATCTGTTCTCGTTCCTCGAAACTGGTTTTGTCTCTTTTATTATAATAAAATAAAGTAGGAAACCTACAATCTCACCGATTAGTGGTATCACAGGTAAAATGGCAAAGTTATATGAAAGTGCTATTCCAGAGAGAGCCGGGCCAACAGAAAAACCTATGTTTGCAGATATTCTGACAATGCTGAATGCATCTATCCTTTCACTTTCAACTGTAGTATCTGTGATCATAACATTATCGGTAACTTCCTGCAGGCTTCCAAGTGGAAACAACGAAATAAAGGAAAGATACATTATTATCAGAGATAAATTATAATAAATGTCCAGAAACATCAGTAAAAATACAAGTGAAATGAAGGGTGGGAGAAACACGGCTATCTTCCTTCTTCCCATTTTATCAACAAGGTTGCCTCCGAAAAGTGATATTGGTATTGAGATCACTGAAGAAATCAGAAAAAGAAAGCCAATGTCAATAAAGGGAACTTCTCTCTTTGAAATTAGATAAATTGGAATGAATATCCATGTCCCAGACCTCCCCATAACCCTCAGGAGTTCAACTAATGAAATGGCAAATACAGTTCTGTTCTTTATTAAGCCTATAAACCCATGGGAGGCCATATTTTATAAGGAATGCCTCCTCATTAAAAATACTTCATAAAAAAGAAAAGAATAAAATTATAAATTGAAATCAAATGTAAAAAATTCTCTTAGAATTTATCTGTAATAAATTATTCTTATACATAAATTAAAAATAAGCAAGAAAGCTTAAATCTATCGCCTGATTACTATCATAGGATTAAAAATGAACGGTTCAAATCCTGTTGAAGGTAATGTTCCAAGCAAAGATAATTTGATCTCTTCGGCACTCGATGACTCTGAATCCGCTAACAAAGAGAAATTGAAAAATTCAAATCAAAAGATTCCCTGGGCTGCTCTTGTTGCTCTTGGTATGGGTATGTTAGTATATGGAGTGGCGGAAAGCTACGGTCCTGTTACCGCAATTACGGGAGTTATTCCATCGAATCTTGCATTCTTGGGATACAGTCTGCCATTTATAGCTGGTGGTATCGGAGCATTCATAGCAGGATTCATGGCGGATTACGTGGGAAGGAAGGTTTCATTCATGGTAACTATAGCAATGCTGCTAGTTGGTCTTGTAATATATGTGCTGGCATCATCCAATATAGTTGCAATAATGATATCGTTCATCCTTGTAGGCATGTCAGCTATAGGATTGGAAAGCCCTATACTTACAATGATGGCTGAGCAGGCATCAGCCAAAACCAGAGGCAGCCTACTTGTGATAACACAGAATTTTGGAAACATAGGGGTGGCAATAGTATTTATACCTATAATGCTAGGACTTAGCAAATATCAGGATATAGTAGCTATTTCATTGATGTTTATAGGTCCTCTTGTGGCACTTATAGTTGCTTGGCTCCTTGTCGAGGAAAGCATTCCCTGGGGTGCTGTCAGGCATAAGATTGATCTTGGCATCAATGAAGCGTGGAAGGAAAAGGATGGAAATGCTGAACTTGTAAAGCCCAAGGGCGGCCTGTTTCAGAGGTTCCTTATTTTAATAATAATTGGAATAGCTCAGGACGTCGGATTTGTGTACATAACTTATGGTGTTTCCTACGCTTATTTTTCATCAATAGCAAGTGAGGTCCCGCTGATCGGAGGCTTCACTATGGTGGTTGTAGGCATCTTTGCTGCACTTTGGGTTGTCCCTAAGGTGGACAGGAAAACATTTGCAACTGTAAGTTACGCACTCCAGTTAGTCCTTTGGATAGGATTATGGATATTTGAAGCTATAACCGGAAGCAAGGCGGGTTTCGCGCTGCTCGCAATTATGACTATACTGTTCGTTCCCGTTGAAATAACGTGGGGTGTGAGGGCTATACTTGAACCAGAACTATTCGCCACTGCTAAAAGAGGGATATATATCTCAACTGTAAGAATGGTGGTCTGGGTTTCAGCGGGGATAATAAATGGAATTCTTCTATCTGGGATATTCTCCATCGCTTTCAACTCTGCCATGGCAGTTATCACTGTAATATTCCTATTAGGTCTGGCAGCAGCTCTGATGTGGCATTCCAAAGGATTTGAAACAAAGGACAAAAGCCTTGCTGGATTAGATTGATTATTTTTATTTTCTAATTTTTTAAATATGAAAAAGTGTTTCAATATAGAGATTATAATATTAAAAATGAATTATGAAGTATTCTTTTAATCTTATGATTTATTCAAGTAATCATTCATGAAAAAAATTGTGGAAATAAGGAATTTGAACTGGAAATACCCAGTACTTACAGGTCACGATGAATACGTGCTCAGGAACATCAATCTGGAGATAGGAGAGGGTGAATTTTTTGGACTTACGGGGAATACAGGCTCCGGAAAAACTACATTATGCTATGTTATAGGAGGTGTCATACCTTATCAGGTTAATATGCCACCTGGCCGGGAATCTGATTATTTCTCTGGATCAGTATTTGTAGACGGAGAATTGCTCTCAGGAATTGAGGAGAAGAATGGAAGAAGAATGATAGCAGGTAATAAGGATATCCTTAAAATAATAGAACTTGTAATGCAGAATCCAGAGAGCCAGTTTAGATCAGATAGCATAAAAGAAGAACTTGAAAAGAAAATGATAGAAATTAAAATCTCAGAAGAAGAAAAGGAGTCAAGAATAAAGGAAGCACTTGAAATAGTTGGTATGGGGTACATTTATAAGGAAGCCGGCAGAATTCATTCATCAGAGCTTTCCGCTGGAGAAAAACAGAGACTACTTATTGCAAGCTCGCTGCTTACAGCCCCAAAAATTTTGATTCTAGATGAACCTACATCAGATCTGGATCCAGCTGGCAAAAAGGAACTAATAGAAGCCATCGGATCCCTCAAGAAAAAATCAAATTTAACAGTAATAATGGTCGAAAAGGACCCTGAAATTTTGATGAGATTTGCGGACAGGGTGGCAGTAATGAACAATAATGAGATCATTTCCATTGATGAACCAAGCAAAATATACACAAATAATGACTTATTATCATTTATAGAGATTCCAGAAATAATGCAAATAATCGGCCCAAGTGAAAACATAGAGAATAAGATAAGAGTTGAGAGGGTCAGGGGATTTAAGGTTGAGAGGGAAGAAAAAAGTTCTGGCAGGAATATCATCGAAATTAGGGGCTTAGAATACACCTATGATGACGGAACAAGAGCGCTGAATGGTATTGATCTAAAGATCCGGAAGGGAGAATTTGTATCACTGATAGGTCCGAATGGATCAGGAAAGAGTACTTTATCCAAGGCAATTGCTGGATATTTAAACATCAGAGAAGGAGAAATGAGAATAAACGATATGGATGTATCAGTAGAGGAAAACAAAGAGAAAATATCAGAATTCATAGGATACGTGAAGCAGAATCCAGAAAGCCACATTGCTAATAAAACAGTGAAGGAAGAGATTGAATTTTATTTAAAGGATTCTAATTTTCCAGCAGGAGAAATAGAAAAATTAACAGAGGCAATCTTGAAAAGGGTTCATCTCTTTGATAAGAAGGATCAGATATCCTCATCTTTAAGCAGGGGAGAGCAAAGAAGACTATCAATTGCAAGTGTGATTGTGAGGAAGCCCGAGATAATAATCGTAGATGAACCAACAACTGGCCAGGACTATAGAATGTCAAGAGAGATGATGGATATTCTGACAGAGCTAAATCAATCAGGTTCCACTGTAATAGTTATAACTCATGATATGAGTCTTGTTGCAGAGTATACAAGAAGGGCCATTGTCATGAAAAATGGAATAATAATATTTGATGGAACACCGGAAGAGCTTTTCCAGAATGATGAAATCATGTCTCAGTCTTCCCTTGAAGCTCCACAGTCAGTGAGAGTTTCAAGAAAGCTAAAGGAATCAGGCGTTATAGATGGAATAATATTGAATGCAAAAGAATGGGTGCAATTTTTCAAGTTTGAAAGGGAGAAGAAAAATTTCCAAGCATTAAGATATGAGGATTTAAAGAGACATGCACGCAGAATGGCCCAGGAAATATTGAAAAATTATGGAAAACCCGAAAGCCTTGTGTACATAGAGCGGGGAGGAATGGTCATCGGCAGGTTGCTGAGTGATTTTCTCTCGATAAAGGAGGTTTATCCTCTGAAGGCAAGTTATTACAGCGATGACGGTGTTCCGCTATCAAAGGTAAGTGTAGGGTCATTTGAGCATTCGTTTAGGGATGAGGAAGGTTACATACTGCTTGTTGATGATATAGCTGATACTGGAAAAACAATAGAAGCTGCAATTGAAGTTCTGAGAAAGAATACAAACAAGAGGATAATAACTGCTACCGTTGTATACAAGCCGCAATCAACAATAAAACCTGACGTATTTGCATACACTGTAGAGAATGATACATGGATAGTTTTTGATTACGAGGAAAATGAAACGCTGACTAGGTTCATAAGGAAGGATAATAAAGAGGGCCTGAAATTTATGCAGGATCATTTTAATGTTAAGATTGACAATATGAAAGGTACATATAAGAGTTAAAAATTTCATATTATGTCAGAATTAAAAGGAATAATAACACCAACAATAACCCCTATAACCAACGGAGATCTTGATTATGACGCTGTCGATTCACTTATAGAATTCCTGGAAAAGGCGGGAGTCAATGGAGTTTTCCCTATGGGTTCCACAGGTGGTTTTGCAATAACTTCAGTGGAACTGCAGGTGAAAATACTTGAATACTTTATGGACAAAAAGAAGGAAAATATGTATTTCCTTGCAGGGGTAGGAAGAAACTCGTTCGATGAAACCCTAACAATGGCAAACTATGCCAAGGAACTCGGTGCAGACGGTTTATCTATTGTAACCCCATATTATGTGAATATGTCTCAGGAATCATTATATGCGTACTACGATAAATTACTTCAGGAATTGGATATACCAGTTTTAATATACAATATTCCTCAAAATACAAATAACAATATCTTAGCAGATACAGTTCTTAAATTAAGAAAGGAGCATAGCAATCTCGTAGGTATTAAAGATAGCAGCAGTAATTTCACTAATTTCTCTGCATTCATAGATATTCTTGGAAAAGATTTTGTTATACTGCAGGGCCAGGATGATCTTTTACTGCCTTCTCTCATGATGGGAGCGAAGGGAGGTATATGCGGGACATCAAACTTTTCCGATTTGACAGTTAAGGTCTACAATGAATTCATAAGAGGAAACATAGATAAAGCAAAGGAAATACAAAGGAATCTTAGCAGACTGAAGAAAATCATGGGTAAGTATGAATTCCCACAGGCATATGTAGCCGCATTTTCAGGGTTGATATACGGGAAGGATATGCAGAGCATATTCCCCTTGAGGGATTTGGACAAGGAAACAAAGGAGAAATTATTATCCGAAATTAAACCTCTCCTTTGAATTTATCCTTTAAAATTGATCCCATGTGCTCCTGAGACATAGCGAAAATAATAGTAGGAATTAAAGTGAGATAAATATAATCAACCAGAAAATAATTAGAGACCATGGAAATTTATGAAAAAGCAGACAGAGTGGAAGATCTGAGGGCTCTCAACTGCGGAGAACCTTTCATATACATAAAGGGTGCAATCAGGCTTGCTGGCAGGGAGCTTAAAAAAAACCAAACATTACTTCTCATAGTTCCTAAGGAAAAATGGACGATAGATGATGAAACATTTAATGATCTTATAAATAACAGTGGATTTAAGATTGAAGAGAATAAAGAGGATTTTAATATAGTATACAGACTCAGGAAGTTATGAGTATGAGATGCTATATTTTCATGTTCTCTCTGTCACTACTTGACAGATCAACCATATGCGTCCTGGAAGATAAGATTGCTGAAGCTGTAGAGGAATTTTTGAACATAGATCCACAGGATAAATGGACTGTTGAGGACCTCATTTCAAAATTTTCAAGAAAGGAACCAGTCACTGCGGAAGATATAACAGTGGGTTACGTCTCTCTATCATTCCCTGAGAAAACAATAGAGATAAGCGCAAACAAGGAGGCTAATCCCGAAATTATAAAATTGGTAGAGAGGAACGCTAAGAAATCAGGATTCTCTGTCAGCGCATAATATTTCAATTATTTTATATAATGAATCTACTCTGTAAAATTCATAGTCGCTGGGGAAAATATCACCAGCTCCAAGTCCGTATGAAACCCATATACCTTTAATACCTGCTTCCATGGCAGATTTCATATCAGATCCTCTGTCTCCGACATAAAAAATCTGTGAATTATTATACCCCGAAAGATCAATTATTTTTCTAAGGCCTTCCGTTTTATTCTTTATTCCGCTGTCCCCTCCTACTATAAATTCAAATTTGACATTTCTGAAAAAGAATTCCAGCAGTCTTTCAGTAAGATCCTTGTATTTAAGAGTAAGGATTCCCAGCTTATTATTGTTCTGCAAATATTCGAGGGTTTCTAATGATTTTTCCATCGGCTTAGTGTCAAGATAAAAGGTTTCCAGATAACATTTCCTATAAAGTGCCAGAATATCACCTATATCTTTTTCAGGTACACCATTAATTTTAAGGATATCATCAAGTTTCAATATCCCTATGTTATTCTTAATTGAATGAAGGCTATAGCCAAAATGAAATGAAGCATTTTCCATGCATCTCATGATGGTTTTATCTGAATCAATCAGAGTACCATCCATATCAAAAATTATCAATTTTCCCATTGAATGCATAGTATTTTCAGGTTATTTACAATTGTGTTTAAATATACAAAGTACCGATAGTATAATTAACTTTATTTTAATAACCTTCCAAGGTGAAGTAAGATGCCTTTACTAAAAGATAAGGATAGAAAATACCTTCAGGAAGAATTTGAGAAGAATCTCAAGGATGAGGTGAAGCTGTACATATTCACTTCAAACGATGACTGCCAGTACTGTGAGCAGACTGTACAGATAGCAAAGGAGCTGACAGAGATATCTGATATGATAAAGGTTGAAGTTCTGCCATTAGATTCTGAAAAGGCTAAGGCCTGGGGAATTGATAGGGCACCTACAACAGTGGTAACGCATAACGGAAAGAATGAAGATGCAAGGATTAAATATATTGGAATACCAATGGGCTATGAATTTTCCTCACTTATAGAGGACATCAGGAGGGTTTCAAGAAACGATCCTGAACTTGAGGGCGAAGTAATGAATAAGATCAAGGAAGTTGATTCACCAATTAAGATACAGGTATTCGTCACTCCAACTTGCCCATATTGCCCTAGAGCGGTTGGCGTTGCCCATAAATTTGCGCTGGCAAATGAGAATATTACAGGGGAAATGGTAGAAGCGATAGAGTTTCCGGAATGGGCAGATCAGTGGGGGGTTTCTTCAGTACCTCATATAGTGATAAACGGAGATGTTCAGTTCGTAGGAGCTTATCCCGAGGACAACTTTGTCGACTACGTGTTAGAAGCTTACAAGAACAAAACTAAGGGCTCTAATTAATTTTTTCCTTTTTCTCTGATGGTAAGATTTTAATTCTTAAAATAATAAGGAATAAGGGGGTCGTAGCTCAGCCTGGTAGAGCGCCTGGCTCATAACCAGGTGGTCGTCGGTTCAAACCCGGCCGACCCCATTTTTTATTGAAATACTTCTAATTAAAAATTTTAACCTTTTATAATGTGAATATTAGGAATTCATCTTTAATTAGCATAAGTAAAAACTCAGGATAATGGATAGGCACAATGACTCATTTGACATTATGATTATGTATGGGCAATCCATGAAGGGTCAGAAGACAAGGGACGTATACCTTCCCGAGAGTATAAGGAGTGTTTCGTATCCGGAGTACCCCAGGGTTCGCAGATCAAAGCCCGGAGTCAATGCACTGTTCACTAACATGTGCGGTGAACCGCTAACATACGATGACATGAGGATGCACATATACCAAGTTATCAAAGAGGCAGAGGTTCACTTCTCCCCGCACATGGCAAAGAGGTTCTATGCAAGGTACCTTTACCAGCAGGGATATGATCTGGAGGTCATCCGCCTAATATTCGGAGATGAGAAACTCGACACAACAAAGAGGTACATGCAGATCGACCAGAAAGACGCACTGGACTTGTTTAGTGAGAAACAGCTAGATTTTTTTTCTAGCTGAGGCGAAACTGCTATGAACCCTACGCCGCCGACCGGGCTCGAACCGGTGACCTCCCGGTTAACAGCCGGGTGCTCTACCGACTAAGCTACGGCGGCTAATAGGGAAAATGATACATCATTAAAAATATTTCCTATAATTTCATGGCAAGAAAAAAATAGGGATTCTGGATATCCCCATATGGATGAAATAGCCGATTTTTTGGTCAAGAATGGTAATATTAAATTTGGAAAATTCACTCTTTCTTCCGGCGCCACTTCAGATTTCTATGTAGACGTTAAATCTGCTTTACTTAATCCAAATTTTTTAAAAATGGTATCTAAGAAGGCTGCACGATACATCACGGGGGATAAAGTAGCAGCAGTTGAACTTGGGGCTGTTCCATTCGGTGTTGCGGTTTCAATGGAAACAGGCAAGAATCTTATAATAGTTAGAAAGGAAAAAAAAGAATACGGACTAGAAAAGATGGTGGAAGGAGAATTGGTTTATGGAGAAGTGATAACCTTCGTTGAGGACGTAACAACAACTGGCTCAACAATTTTAAAGGCTGTCACAAGACTTAAGGAAAAGGCTGTCAGGACTGATAAGGTTGTTGTGGTTGTTGACAGACAAGAAGGTGCTAAAGAAAACCTTGAGCAGGAGGGAATAGAATTATTAAGCCTAGTAAATATAAAAGAGATAAAAAAAGATAGTATTTAAATATTTATTTTTTCTTATACTGTGTGGATCAGAGAATCTTAATTCTTAATTTTATAAAGAAATCCGTAGACAAACAGGGCTACAGGTTTCTATGCACAGATCCAGAACTTTCTTATTCATTTGATTTGGTTTTGAGAATGAAGGAAAAGATACTTTTAATAAAGATAATCCCAAATGTGGGGCTTCTTACTGAAGAAGTTTCCAACGCATTGATAGCACTTGCAAAATATACCAATGCATATCCATTAGTAATCAGTCTTTTCAATAGAAATGAGAAGGTAGAGGATGGTGTTGTCTATACAAGGTATTCACTGCCTGTAGTATCACCTAACACATTTATATCCTATTTGGAGAATGAAGAGGAACCTCTTGTGAGAGCAGGACCAGGAGGCTTCTATGTAAATCTGGACTCAGAAAAATTGAAGAAAATAAGAGAAGAGAAAATGTTATCGCTTGGTGATATAGCAAATGCTGTTGGGACTTCAAGAAGGGCCATTTTAATGTACGAAGCTGGCATGTCAGCATCAGTTGATACAGCCTTGAAAATGGAGGAATTTCTCGGAGAAGAAATTATGGGCAGGGTATCATTCCTTTGGAAACTGGAAGAAGAAAATATAGCACCAGCATTTAAGAAAATGAGGGAATTTGAAAGATTGGTAAACTTTGAGATACAGAGGAAGGGTTTCTCAATCTACCCATTCAAAAAATCTATAATGAATTTCCTGATGGAAGACAGCAATTCAGTATTTCTAGGAGGAATTGAAGAAGAAGCAATTAGAATCAACAGAAGAATGGAATATATGAGAGAATTATCTGAGATGATGGAGAGGGAAAGTTTCATTATAGTCAAAAGTTCAAAAAATAAGATAATACAGAGAGATATACCCATAATATATTATTCAGAACTTGAAGAATTTCAGGACAAAGAGGAAATGAAAGAAGAAATCAGGGAGAGACGAATTATTTGAAGCTTAAGATTGAAGGGATTTTCACCCTAGAATTAGTAGGAATAGTAAAAGGATTGAAAGACTACGGTGATTTGGTAGAAGAAGAGATCAAGAATGGTAATTTCAAACAAATTTTAATTTCTATAACAGAGGAAGAAGTAGAAGGCCTCAGAGACTTTTTGAAACATCCTTACGAAATCGAAATGGATGACATAGAAATTATTTATGAATATCATATGAGAAACTTCGGCAAGACATCAATCCCTCCAGAGGCATTTATAAGATCTATTGAATATGCAGATAGAAACAATTTAACCGTTAAAGGCATTGATATACCATCAGGACAGTACGAAGATCTTTTTGTTGAAAATGTGAGCATTTTTGATATAATATCTCTGAGCCTCAAAAAGAAGAGACTGATTAAGAGGAGATGGAATCTTTCAGACCCTGAAACTTTTAGCAAGGAATGGGACAGATATGTTAATAGGAGAGGTTACCTCAAAATGGAAAGAGAGAGGGAGAAATATATGGCAGATGCAATTGTAAAAAATCTTAATCTGGATAGCATAGTGATTATAGATGTTGAAAGATTGAATGGGGTCGTCACTTCTTTGAAAAGCCTTCTGCCAGAATATAAATTTCCGACGAACTAGCCAAAGAAGAAGGTGGCTTGGTTATCCTTACTCTCCTGAAATGTTCTGAATATTCCTTTTTCACATTCTCTGTAAGATCACCCTGCAACATTTTCGCAAGTACCTTGCCATTTTCATTTAAGACCATCATGCTGATCTCTAAAATTCTTTTCAATATGAAATAGGAATTTGCGTGGTCAATAGACCTGTCCCCAGATGTGTGCATAAGTATATCTGACAGTATTAGATCGTATCCAAATTCTGATTTACCTAGAAGTTTCCCTCCTATATCTGGTGAAAATATATCAGACTTTAAAAAAATAACACCTGGAATCGGGGACATCGGAATAATGTCAACAGCAACATTCAGGCCATCCTGATTCAAGGAAGCCACTACCTGGCTCCACCCTCCTGGAGAAGCCCCCAGATCCAGTATCTTCCTCCCATTCCTTATTATGTTAAATTTCTGATTAATCTGAATCAGCTTATATGAAGCTCTGCTTCTAAATCCTTCCTTCTTTGCCTTCTGATAGTAAGAGTCAGATCTTCTTTTCTGGATCCAGGACATCTAATTCATTTTTTAATAAATTTCTCGTAATCCTCCTTCTTCATCATTGAATTGACTTCAGAGGGATTACTGATTTTCATTTTATACAGCCATGCAGAGTAAGCATCCTTGTTTATAGCTTCCGGGGTTTTTTCCAATGTCTTATTTATTTCCGTAACTTTGCCAGTTAATGGCGAATAGAAATCCTCAGCAGACTTGACACTTTCAACTGTACCAGCGACATCTCCTGCCTTCAGCATCGTTCCAACCTTAGGAAGGTCCACATAAACAATATCCGTTAGCTGGTTCTGTGCAAAATCAGTGATTCCTATGGTAGCTACGTCCCCTTCTAGCTTAACCCATTCGTGAGTTTTTGTGTAGAAGAGACCATCTTTCACGATCATAATTGGGAATAACATTGAGCAAAAAAAATTTTGCTATGCTTTTTATTATATACTATGCGTCTATTTATTGCAATAAAAATTTCTCCAAATAATAATATCTTAGAGATATTATCACTACTGAAAAAATTTGGAAAAACTGTGGAGGCAGAAAACATACATCTGACACTCAAATTTATGGGTGAAGTTTCAGATCACCAGCAAATAATAAACTCCCTTGAAACAATAAGGTTCAAAATTTTTGATCTAGAGCTCAAAGGTATGGGAGCATTCCCTAATGAACGAAGGGGACGAATATTATTTTTAAAAGCATATCCAGAGAATATACTTGTCAGCCTAGCGAATGAAATTGATAGAGTCACACAATATATACCAATGGATCATCCATTCTCTCCTCATATTACCGTTGTGAGAATAAAAAATTATGCAGATTTAACACAAATCATTGGGGAAAACAAAAACAAAAACTTTTTGATACAGAAAGTAGATCATTTCTCTCTTTTTAAATCCACTCTTACTCCAAGAGGGCCAATATATGAAGAGTTGAATAAATTTCAGCTTATGTAGCTTGTATCACCTTTATCTTCTTTCTGTTTTTCCTCGTTATGTTCAATAATATCTATCATCAGGATTGCATTGACTGGAATTATTCGCAATTTCTTTTTTTCATCATTATCCACATTTATGAGAAGTGCTGGTTCTTCCCCCATTGTTATAAAACCTTCCAAAATACCCTCTGTGGTAAAATTCTCATCTGTAGAACTTGCTGAAATTATCTTGTATCTGGAACCTTTAGTCAACTGAGTGATCATTTTTTTCACCAACCATTTTCTGAATATTTTCAATAGTCCTCCTGTAATTATCCATGGCAATCTTTACATTTGATTCCACGAAATTCCAGGCAAGGGATAGTGAATTGTATCTTAAAACATAACCTTTTTCTTTACCCAACTGAACTTCCTGAATTATATCAAGGGACTTTAAACGGTTCAGGTATCTGTACAAAGTGGGTTTAGATGTATTGAGATAGACAAGCAATTCATTGACAGGCCATACCTTATCTGATCTCTCCAAAAAGCATTCCTTGAAAAGCCTGAAAGGTATACTCTGCTTAATACCAGGATAAAGGTTACTTCCTCTCTCTTCTATGTACCCAATATCAGATAGAAACTCAAAGAGAGTGAGGTCAAGATCCTGACCAGACGGCGAATTCTTCAGTCTAACAAGAATTTCAAACATTGTAACATTATTTTGTTGTAACACATATCTTTTTCCAATTCAATTGAACAACATCATTTTCTATTGGAAATTCCGAGATCTTGAAAATTCTACATTCAAAATATTTTTATAGAATAATTAACTCATACCCTTGACCTCTAAGGAGGAATAGGTAAATTTGATGGAAGAAGCAAGCGAAGATTCTGATCCAGGTGGCACGCCTGTTTTCCGTGCCAAATATTTAGAGCAGCTCTTCTCCTTCAAGAAAATATTTCTGAAATTTGAAGGTGTTAATCCGTCAGGAACGCATAAGGATCGGGCCGCTTTAAGGCATGTGAAGTATGCTATAGATAAAGGATACGACACGATTTCCATAGGCACCTGTGGAAATTATGGAATTGCTATGTCCTATTATTCAAAGCTCTTTGGTATGAAGGCGGAAGTATTCGTACCTGAGAGATACCATACTCCAAAAGTAGAAGTCATGAGGCATAATGGTGCAATAGTGAATGAGGTTCCAGGAGCATACGAAGATGCTGTTGAAATGAGCAGAGATATAGCAAATGACAACAATTGGTATGACGCAAACCCAGGAAATGCTACAACAGACCTGAGCTATGAGGCATACTCAAGGATTTCATATGAACTGTTTCAACAATTTGGACGTGCTCCAGATGCTGTTGCAGTTCCAGTGGGAAATGGAACAACGCTAGCAGGCATTTACATAGGTTTTATAAACCTAAAGAAGGCGGGTTTCATTGATAAGATTCCGAGGATGCTGGGTGCTAGTACTACAGGCGGAAATCCAATAGTAAAAGCTTTCAAGGATAAGACTCAGTTGGTGGATCTAAGACCTGACACTCTTGTTGAATCATCGATAAACGAGCCGCTAATTGCATCGCATGCATACGATGGAGAGCTTGGACTAAAAGCGATAAGGAACTCAAATGGCTTTGCGGAATATATCTCTGATAACAAAATGATGTACTATAAGCGTTTAATAAAGAAGGAGATAGGACTTAACGTGCTTCCAGCAAGCACGGCTCCCCTTGAGGCAATAAAGAATACCACAAAATTCCCTGAGGAAAATTTATATGTAGCAATAATAACCGGCAGGGCTTGATGATGGATAAAGTTGTTGTACTTGCAGAAGGTGTCTTTGATAGCACTTATGGTAAAACAGCTCACGGTCTTGTAAGGTATTCTGGTAGGTACCAGGTAGTTGCTGTTATCGATTCGAAACTTGCGGGAAGGGATGCCGGTGAATTTCTAGAAGGGAGAAAAAAGAATATCCCAATAGTTGCAAAACTAGAGGAGGCAATGGTGTATTACCCAAAATATATCGTAATAGGGGCTGCGACAGATGGAGGTTACCTGCCAAAAGAATACAGAGATATCATAAAGGATGCAATAAACAAAGGTATGGGTGTTGTTAACGGCCTTCACGAATTTTTGTCCGATGATCCTGAAATTTCAAAAATGGCAAGGGAGAAGAAAGTAGAACTAATAGACGTCAGGAAAATTTTCAGAGATAGAAAGTTTCCATTCACAGGTAAGATAGAAGAAGTTAAGGCTAGGAAAATTGCAATTCTTGGAACAGACAGTGCAATTGGAAAGAGAACAACCACGATTCTTCTCTGGAAAGAGCTTCAGAAAAGAGGCAAAAAAGCAGAAATGATTGGGACTGGTCAGACGGCATGGATGCAGGGAGTTGAGTACGGAACGGTCATTGATGCTACAATCAACGATTTTGTGGCAGGAGCAATTGAACACGAGGTCGTAAGGGCTTGGGAAGAAAAAAGACCAGATTTTATTATCCTTGAAGGTCAGGGGTCTGTTGTTCATCCAGCATACCCTGGCAGTTTCGAGATCATAGCGGCTGGAAGACCAGACGCTATAGTACTTCAGGATGCCCCAGGAAGAAAATATCTCGACGGTTTTGAGAATTATCCGATGCCTGACGTAGGCAGAGTGATCAATATTCTGGAACTACTTTCAGGAAAAGAAGTTATAGCAATAACTCTGAACACAGAAAAAATGACCAGAGAGGAAATAGACAAGATCAAGAAAGAATATGAGATTAAATTTGGTATTCCAGTGATAGAACCTCTCAATGAAATAGAAAAGCTAGCAGAAGTGGTGGAAAAGATTGAGTAGAGCTGGCAAATACGTATCAATAGATAGGATACTAATAAAAGAACCAGAGGTTTCTGGCAACAAGATAAGAATAAGATATGTTGTAGATGGTAACTTAGAAGATTTATTGATTAAATACTCAAGCCCATTGAACATAGAAATAGAGGATGCAAGATTAATCTCACTTGCGCCTCTGGTAAATTATTCACTTTTCACAGGGGAAATAGAGGCAGATTTTCCAATAGACAAAGATGATTATAATTTCTTTGAAGAAATGATGAGAATTAATAGTACAGAAGTATATGTTAACAAGCTTATAAAGAGACCAGAATTTTTTAAAAAAGAATTGCTGCCTACAGAACCCAATAAAAAAGATGCAGAATATACCCCAGTAATGAGATTCGAATTTTCAGAAGCCAAAAAACCCATAAGAGGGGAAGGTTCAGTAGCTATTTTATCTAGCGGAGGAAAGGAGAGTCTTCTGACTTATGGGTTAATGAAAGAAATAGGCTCGAAAGTTATTCCAATATACATAAATGAGTCAGGAGGCCACTGGAGAACTGCTAAAACTGCTTACGATTACATGGCAAATAACGATCCCAATAACACCAGAGCATGGACGACAGTTGACAGATTCTATAGGGAAATGAATAGAAAAGTAAGTGCATTGAATGAAAAAGCATTAAAAATGTGGTCTGATACTTATCCAATTCAATTATTTATATTCCCGGTGTACATATTCACAATATTGCCATATATACGATCGTTGAAAATATCCTATGTTATGAAAGGAGATGAGTTTGACGATCCCAGAAATATGAAACCAGAATACGGTATAAGGCATTTTTATGGTATATACGATCAGACGATGGAATTTGACAAGAGAATAACAGAATATTTCAGGATCAAGGAATTCAACACAGTATTCTTCTCAGCAGTCAGAGGTATTTCAGGATATGTTGAGGAAAGAATTCTATTCAACAGATATCCAGAACTTGCTGCGCTTCAAAGATCCTGCCACAGCTGTCATTATGAAAATAGCAGCATAGTACCCTGCGGGAAATGCAGCAAATGCAATGGAGTTCTATTGTTTCTCCTTGCAAATTCTATAGATCCTAAAATTATTAAGTACAAGGATGAGGATATAGAGGATTTCAAAAATAATTACAGTCAAAGGTTATACAGACTTGATGATGATGAGAAAGAACATTCTATGTTTAAACTTAGCAATGGCAAAGTCGGGAAGTCTCATGAACACATAGAAAAAATCCATGAATGCAGGGATTACTGTGATTCAAATTATATTCCAGAAGAGTTCAGAGATAAATTAATGTATATACTGAAAAATTATACTAAAGGTATAACCACATTGGAAGGTAATGAATGGACCTAAATATATTCCATCTCAATTTTCTTAATTTCGTCTGAATTGCCTGCCTTAGAATAATCCTCCAGGGGATTTCTGTTAAGATTAAAGAACTGAACTCCCCAGGAAAAAACACTAAGTATTTTTTTGGAAATGTCTTTCATCTCCATGATATAATAAGCAGCCGCAATGGCCTCTGCTGTAGATAGTTTGTAAGGTTTTCCATAATTTACAGGGTTTGCTGCAAGAAGGTAAGGTAAAGATCTTACCTGATACCCCTCAAATGAATATCTTTCTATATTTTTCCAGGAAACATCCATTGCAAGAAGATATCTGAAGGATATGTCACTTTTCGATATTCTTACTTCTGAATCAGGATAAAGGACAATGGCACTTCTGGGTATAAATCCTATAAATTCTGCAAGATTTAGCCTCTTCAATTTTCTCGCTGTGCATTTCTTGGGATCATCTTCATTTTTGTGAACAATCAGTGGTGTGGAAGAGATCATTCTATTGTTATATTATTTTTAGATAAATCTTTATTCAAATCATTCATAATGAAAATATGACGGGCTCAAACATACCAGGATTTTATAAATTAAACCTTGAGGAAAGAAGGGAGCTCCTCAAGAAATTCTCAGACCTTTCCGAGGAAGAGATATCACTTTTGAGAAACATGGGCGGGCTTGGAGAGAATATAGCAGACCACATGATTGAAAATGTCATAAGCGTTATGGAAATACCTATAGGAATAGCAGTAAATTTTCTCATAAATGGCAAGGATTATCTTATTCCGATGGCCATAGAGGAGCCAAGCGTCGTAGCCGCAGCTTCCAATGCTGCAAAGATGGCAAGAGTGAAAGGGGGTTTTAGGGCCGTATCATCTGATCCCATAATGATCGGTCAGATAGAGGTGAGCGGGATGAGCGATCCTTTCGGAGCCAAGTTCAGGATTTTAGAAAGGAAGAATGAATTGATTGAGTTGGCCAATAAGCAGGATCCTGTACTTGTGAAACTTGGAGGAGGAGCTAAGGATGTAGAAGTAAGGGTGCTTGATGAAAAGGAGCCAATGATAGTAGTTCATCTTCTTGTCGATGTCAGGGATGCAATGGGCGCCAATGCAGTAAACACAATGGCTGAGGCACTTGCCCCTCATATATCCCAGATATCAAATGGGAAAGTAAGGCTAAGGATACTTAGCAATCTTGCAACATACAGGGTAGCAAGATCATATGCTGTATTTGATAAGGAAACAATTGGGGGGGAAGATGCAGTTGATGGAATAATAGAAGCGTATAAATTTGCTATTCTTGACCCATACAGGGCAACAACCCACAATAAAGGTATAATGAATGGAATTGATGCAGTATTACTTGCCACCGCGAACGACTGGAGAGCCATAGAGGCAGGAGCTCACGCCTATGCTGCGATGAATGGTTACACATCTTTAACAAAATGGGAAAAGAATGAGGACGGAGATCTTGTAGGTTCAATTGAGATACCGATGGCAGTGGGTATTGTCGGAGGAGCTACAGCTTCACATCCGAAGGCAAAATTGATGAGGAAAATTTTAAAGGTTGAGTCGGCAAGGGAATTCTCTAATGTACTAGCGTCAGTTGGTTTAGCACAGAACTTTGCAGCTATAAGGGCACTTGCAATGGAAGGGATCCAGAAAGGCCACATGGAACTTCATGCGAGAAATGTTGCTATATCGGCTGGTGCCACAGGAAGTGAGATAGACAGGGTTGCTGAAGAAATGGTAAAGAGAAGGGCAATTAGGATAGATGTTGCTCAGGAATTACTTATGGAGATGAGAAAAAAGAATTAATGACCATTTAATGTATTTAAATCATTTTCATCATATACATCTCTCTCCTTTGTTATGTATATTCCATCATTTGAATCTCCGCGGAATCTTGTTCTTACTTCCCAGAATCGATCCCATATGTTTAGTATGAATTTTAGGTTATCTTCATCAATTTCCTCTTTACCTTCCTTGACCTTCTCTATAAAATCAATATCCTCTATGATATCTTCCTGAATGGACTCTATGTATTTCATAATGACTGATCTTAATGCCACCCTGTTGCTAACTGGAAACTGTATCATATTTTCAAGCTCATTTCTTGTCTCATCTATTATCTCATTTATGTAAATCTTCCTTCCTTCAATTTTCAGAGAACAGACATCCCTGTCTCCAATTCTAATCATAACGATTCCATCTTCTTTGTTTTCATTAATCATTTTAACCAGGTTCTCAAATTTTTCATCTTCCAGTGGTATCTTGAGAAAAGTGGCGATTGCCTTATATTTCGGTACCCTTACGCGTGGATTTACCTCGTTCATTGAAAAATAAGACTATCATTTAATGATTAACTTTTGGTCATTGTCAAAACTACGAACTTTTTCTAACCGACAGCAAAAAAATTAATAAATAGTAGATATGACCATCTGATAAACATGCAAAAGTTGGCAGAAGTTGACGTGTATCACGATGGTGAATCTTTTAAGGTGGTAATTACTAATCCAAACGGAGACGAATTGATACTGGAAGGAGATGAACTGGAGGAAATACTGGAACAACTTGCCACAGAAATGTCTGATCGTTTCAGCAAGATATAAGCGGGGATAGCCGAGCGGTAAGGCGACGGCCTGCTAAGCCGTTTCCCTATGGGATCGAGGGTTCGATTCCCTCTCCCCGCGTCATTTCAATTAAATTATAAAATACTACAACCTTAAAAGGATCCGCCCATCTTTCTTGTCATATTCTTCTATAGCATTTTCATAATCTTCTAAATTATAGATCTTCCATATTTTGCTCTTCATTTTATTTTTATGCACTATTTCAATCAGTTCCTTCATTTCCTTTCTGGTTCCACCAGTTGATCCAATTATTGATCTTTCGCCTGTATAGAGATATGCAATGTTGAGCTTGCCCTCAATCCCAGTAAATGTTCCGAAAGTTACCAGTCTTCCACCAGTATCCATGTATTCAATATACTTATTCCAGAATTGAGACCCGAGTGAATTTAGAATAACATCAACCCTCTGCCCATTCCATTCCTGTGCTCCTAGATCCTTAAGCCACTCCTTTCTGGAAATGTAGAAAACCTTTGCCCCCAAATATTTTGCAATCATCACTCCATACACTCCAGTATTACCAGATGCCCCTACGACCAATATGCTTTCATCTTTCTTCAAGTTCGCAAGCTTCAATGCGTGATAGGAAGTCAATCCTCCCACCGGCAGAGATACTGCATCCTCAAAACACATATCATCTGGTATTTTTATCAGATGATCTTCATCTGTAGAAAAATACTCTGCAAATCCACCATTAGAAGTGACGCCTATTATACCACCATTCCTGCATATCTCTTCTCTCCCCTCAATGCATCTATCGCAGGTTCCATCGAATATTCTTGGGAAAATAATGACCCTATCACCTCTTTTGAATTTTGTAGATTTTCCCGGGTCACTGATGGTGCCAACAAATTCTGCCCCTGGAATATGAGGGTAGGGATTCAATTTATAATTCGTTTTCCCCTTAATTGTGTTGATGTCAACAGGATTTAGACCTGCATATGCCAACCTTATTATTATTCCATCTTTTGGTTCCTCAATATCCTCTATCCTTGTATTTATGAGCCCGCCAGGCTCTCTTATTACTATAGCTTTCATACTTAGTTTATTTTCTTCCCGTATACAGATATTATGCTTCTCATTCCGAGCCCTGTATAGAATTTGTGAGCTACCAGATTTTCAGTTGGGAACTCAACTGTGAGGACTGAACAACCCTTCTTTTTCTCCTTCTCCACTATTGCATCAATCAATTTCCTGCCCAATCCGCTTTTCCTGAACTCTGGAAGAACATATAATTCAGTTATCCTTACTTCTTTTAGGGGTTCATAGAATAACCTATCATTTACGTCTGCCATCACAATACCAACTATTTTGTTTGAACTTTCCGCTATCATAGCGTCTCTGGTTTCAAGTTTTATAGCACTCTTAAGATATGATATTACAGATTCGTCAACTTTCTCACTCAATGAAAAAAGTGGATCATGTTCAGAATTGAATTTCTTTAATCTGACAATCAAGTTGGCCGCTTCTCTAACATCTTCCTCCTTTATCTCCCTAATCTTAATTTCCATACTCATCTCACCATCACCTCTATTAATTCGTCTTTCATGAGTTTTTCTATCATCATCCTGTTTTTGGATATAATTTCCCTTGCCCTTTCCAGAAACTCATTCTTTGACAATTTTATTCTTGCGAAATTCTCTTTGACTGCACTATCAGCGATTGTTGCAGCAACCCTGGGGAAAACTTCCCAATCTTCCATTGTTGGGATTATATAGTTTGGATTAAGTCCTTTTTCTGCCGCGAAATTAGCCAGCTCCTGTGATGCCTTCACAATCATGTCTTCATTTATTTTCTTC
Source organism: uncultured Thermoplasmatales archaeon (assembly GCA_964541025.1). GTDB lineage: Archaea > Thermoplasmatota > Thermoplasmata > Thermoplasmatales > JAGDXO01. The sequence continues at coordinate 23,398 of CAZIOW010000004.1, read as the reverse complement.
GTCCTTGAATCCAGACTTCCTCTGAATACTCCTGGGAAAACCAGGCTATTATTTACCTGATTGGGGAAGTCAGATCTCCCAGTTGCAACTATCTCTGCTCCGTTTTCCTTTGCCTCACTGGGCCATATCTCTGGTACCGGATTCGCAAGCGCAAAAACTATTGCCCTCTTATTCATTTTTCTTATCCATTCACCTTTTATAACTCCAGGCCCAGGATGGGAAGCTGCTACCAGTAAGTCAGCCCCTTCTAATGCATTTTCTATATTTCCCTTAATTCTCTCAGCATTTGTTTGTATCCCCAGGTCATACTTCCATGGATTTGTGATCATGAGATTATCCATATCTTCCCTCTCTGGATGTAGGATACCCTTTGAATCTACCATTATTATATTATTCAAGTCAAAACCGGCAGCTTTGAATAATTTTACTGTAGCAACATTTGCTGCACCAGATCCAAAGAATACAATTTTTGTATCCTTTGGGGTTCTTCCTGTAATTTTCAAAGCGTTGAACGCGCCTGCCAGCGTAGCACCAGCAGTCCCGAGCTGGTCATCATGCCACACAGGGATATTCATGCTCTCTCTGAGCGTTTCTAGGAGATAGAAGCACTTTGGAGATTCTATATCTTCCAGATTTATTCCCCCAAAAGCAGGCTCAAGTGCCCTAGCAACTTCCACCATTTTTTCCTTTTCATGAACATTTATAGGCACGGGGATGGCATCTACACCACCAAGATATTTGAATATAAGCGCCTTACCCTCCATAACTGGCAGGGAAGCTTCAGGACCAATGTTTCCAAGCCCGAGAACTCGAGTACCGTCTGTTATGATTGCAACTGTATTCCATCTCCATGTCATTTCAAAAGATAGATCTTTGTCCTGAGCAATTTTGTTGGATACTGCCGCAACACCCGGCGTATACCATATGGAAAAATCATCGAGACTCGTGATAGGAACCTTAGGTAGAGTTTGTATTTTTCCCTGAAAATATTTCGAATTTTTTAAAGCTAGGTCATTATAAATTTCTCCTCCACTCTCCCCCTCGTTTCTCATAGACCTGAATTAACAGAAAGTTGTTAAATATTGTCTATTGTCAGATTAGGGAAAATATTTAAATAAAAAACATTTCCATACACAATGTCAGATATCAGGGACCAAGTTGTAGATGACAGGGGAACAATTAAAAAGCTTCAGCTAATTTTCCCGGGGTATCATGGTTACAGGGTAAATGAAGATCTTCGGGATGCGGATATATATCTTAAGGATGAACTTTATAAAAAAATGTTGTCAATCATAGATATCATAAAGAATGGAGAATCTAATCTCGTTTCAAACGCTAATTTCAAGGTTCTGGAATCAGTGGCCAAGGTAAGATCTGAAATGCAGATGCTGGCAGCGGACATAAAGCATCATACTGCAGGTTATTCAGGTATATCGGCACCTATCAGGATAAATGCGAGTAAAATCTCTTCGTTATACGACCTTGATATGCAGATATTTCAGCATATATTGACTTTGAATGAACTTTCAAATAAATTTTATCAGGATTCATTGAATGGTACTGTGAGTGCAGATTCAATCACCCAATTAATGAACACTTTATCCAATATTAAAGCGTCAAACGACTCCAGGGAAAAGTTGCTTTACGGAGGGGTTTAAATGGTTTTTAAGAAAAATAATCCTGACGGTATTCCTCCAAAAGGGGGAAGCGTATTCGGCTCAATAACAATGGAATGGGAGGATCAGTTCAAGCAGGGAAACATAATGTGGAAAGTTCCAAGACTGATAAGACTAAATGACAACATAGTAGTAAGAGAGGATGAAACTGCAGTTTTCTACAGGGACGGAAAAGCAATAGCTTATCTTGATAAACCAGGGAGATATGCTCTGACAGATCTTAATGCCCCAGTAGTGGGAGAAATAGTAAAGCTTCTAACAGGTATTCAGCAGCAAGCTGAGGTTTATTATCTTCAGAGAAGAATATTCGATGGAAAATTCGGTTCAAAAGAACCATACGCCTTCAGGGATAAGGATTTCGGCGTTGTCATGTTGAGAATATTTGGGGAAATGCGGTACAGGATTTCTGACCCATCAATTTTCATAAATCAGTTTGTTGGAACATTTGCAGCAGAAACAAGTGCAGATGTGGAGGAAAGAATAAGAGAGCAGGTAGTTCTTCTAATATACAGCATACTTGGGAAAATGAAAGATCAGGGTATATCTGTACTTGATCTGCCATCAAATCTCATTAATATTGAGGAGGCAGTTCTTGCAAATTCCAAATCATCTTTTGACCAATATGGAACTGAAATAAACAAGATTTCTGGACTTAACATCTCACTGCCGGACGAAGTCCAGAAGGCTGTGGATGCCAGATCAAGTATGCAGGTACTCGGAGTGAATTATCTCCAGTTTCAGGCTGGTCAGGCCATGGTGGATGCAGCTAAAAATACTTCTGGAGCAGCCGGAGCAGGTGTCGGAATAGGCATGGGGTTAGGAGCTGGTGCAGGCATGGCATATCCTATGGCGTCAAATATCTCCCAGGGAATAAATCAGGTACCCCAGCAAAATCAGGGCGGTAAAAAATGTCCCAAGTGCGGTGCCACAGTTGACCAGAATGCCAAATTCTGTCCAGAATGTGGATATGACTTTTCTTCTGGGGAGACTATTAAATGCCCCTACTGCGGCAAAGACATACCAAAAAATTCAAAATTCTGTCCTGAATGCGGGAAACCGTTGGTCCAGAAATGCCCCAAATGTGGAACAGATATACCAGCTGGAGCTAAATTCTGTCCAAACTGCGGAGAGAAGGTGATATAATTGTATTGTAGAAAATGCGGAGCACAAATTCCTGACGATTCATTATTCTGCCCTAAATGTGGTGCACCACAGCAGCAGGGTGTCCAGCCAAATGCAGGAAATGCGCAGCCTACAGATGATGGGCAAGTTCAGATCCTGAAAGATATGAAATGTCCCAGCTGCGGAGCCCCCCTGAATCCTCAGCCTGGAGAGGCAATGGTTGTATGTCAATATTGCGGAACGTCTGTCTCTCTAGGCTCAGCCGGATGGTCGAAAATAAACAAACACTTTATACTTGACTTGAAGGTTAAAATGAAGGAAGATGCAGAAAATGTTGCGAGAAATTATCTTGACAGGAGTATACTTCACAAGCATCTCTTTGAAAAGAGCACGCTTAAGAAAATAGAGCTCATGAATGTTCCTTACTGGATTATAGATGCAGGCTACACCGCGCAATATAGATTCAAAAGGGAAGAAGCACAGCCGGGAGGGTTCATAGGCGTAGGAATGGGAGGAAGGGGTGGATTTGCAGGTCCAACTGTTAATTTCCAAACAGTAGTGGAATCGGGAACAGATGTTGGAGAGGTAAAATATCCCGTCATTGCTGTGGAAAGCCTTAATCAGTATCAGCCCCCGGATTACATATTCAATCTTACAGCAAAAAGGGAATTGAACTCTGGTGACATATCTGGACCAGTTAAGCTTCTTAATGGATATATAGGAGAAGAAAAGGCAAGGGTAGAAGGGAAAATTAGGCTTCAACAATGGGAAATACGGAGATTGCAGAAGAGAATACATGGATTCCTTTCAGCAGAGGTGAACGTTGATATTTCTGATGTTTACCTTGTGCACATTCCAATATGGTCTCTGCTTTTTGAGCATAAGGACAAATCAATTCTATTGCTACTAGATGGTCATAACTCACTGGTAATGGAGGAACTTAAGGATTAAGCGGCTTATTAAAAAGTGTCATTTAAAAAAAGAACAATAGAATGCACAATAGATCACAATAATAATACTTTGGAGCAAGATATTTTTTGTACTTTCTATAGAAAGTTAAATGAGGATGCTAGATGCATTAGGTAATGCAAAGTTAAATTAGTCCATTATTTTAAAAAGATGATGGAAAATTAAATGAAAAAATTAGGAATTTACAACACTGTACAAAAGTATGAATCCCACAACAGAAATAATGTTGACAATTAGTAATGGAAAACCAACTTCGTACCCGAAGTTCATTGAAAGGTAAATGCTGCTTATTATAGATGATAAAGCATAGATAATCATGAATATTGAAAATAACACTAAACTCTTCAGTAACTTTGCCTTGGTAATGCTATAATTTCTAAAGAGTACTAAAGATATAAAGACGAATAGCAAAAGATCTATGAAACCTATTAGAATGTTGGCTATCCATATAAATCCAATCATTTATCCTTCGCCTCTCTTAAATTATATTTCTTAATTATCTCATCTATTGACATTTTCATATTCTCCTTTATATAAAAAATGGAATCATATTTTCTTTCATCTCCATCCAAAATATTATTTTCCATGAGAATCCTTATATGATGCTCAACAGTTCGGTAATTCAGGCTCAGTTCTGTGCTAAGTTCATTCTTATTCATTGGCGAATTCATAAGCTTCTGAACAATTCTTAATCTTGTATCTCCTCCTTTTGAAGCGAAGAATAACCAATAAAAGAGTCTTCTAATATGAATATCCTTGATCTCAATACTATCAAAAGCTACCTTATTGGGCATCTTGCTATGATATGCTAAACCACTGGAAGTATAAAAAGTTAAAAAAAATAAATTGAAGAAATTAAAATTACTCATGTGAACGGTCCCACTTGCTCCAGAGGTCCTGTACCAACATTGTCAAATACTTCATTGGTTATGTAGAAATTATTGTTTGATACAACAAAATTTATTGTGTACACAACATCTATGTAATCGAATGTTGAAGTGTTGGAAGAACTTTGCACCACAAACTGTATGTCTGCAGTGACGGTACCTGATGTTATCTCCCCATTAGAAATTTGTACATTTATTAATGGAGGTGCCTCTGAATAGTACCAAACAGCTGCCCAGACCTTGAAGAATTTATTCCAAGTATTCTGTATTTGGGAGTAATTGGTGTAATTTCCCGCAAGTTTTCCTCCTATCCATTGAAGTGTTGAATTCTGATAATACTGAGACATAACTAGGGATATATTCTCAATCGCCACATTGTTCCAGTGTGAGAATGATGCGTTTAGAATAGCCTGAGATTGAAGATTTTCATACTCCTTAGCCGTGTAAGATATGAAACCAGCATTATTTATCTTCCATATCTCCTTCTCTATCTGCGGAATACCATTCACATAGGAGAATTCAATTGTATAATTTGTTAAAATCGAATTGACCTGCAAAGGTGTTTGGGTGGAAGTGAGAACCCACTGGACCTGTGCATTAACGAAATAATCATTGTTAACAAATGATATAGTAGGAGGGGATAAAGTGTAGAACCAGACTGCACTCCATAGGGAGAAAAATTTATTCCAAGTAGCTGTAATATTCTGGATGCCACTATGCACCCCAGAGAGTGGGCCACCAATCCATAAGAGAGAAGAATTGCTGGCATATTGTGGCATCAGCAGGGAAACATTTTCGATGGCTATATAGTCCCAGTGTGAAAATGAATAATTCATTATCTGGTTGAGTAGAAGGGATGAATATTCATTATAACTGTATGATACTATCCCATGTGATTGAATGTCCCAGGTTTCCATATTTATAGACCAGGTGCCATTCGCATTGGAGAAATTCAAAGAATAGCTTATGTTAAGATAATCAACCTCTAGAGGTGTCTTATAGGATGTCAGAACAAATTGTACCGTGGAATTTACGGAACTGAAATTTCCAGACACACTGACAGTCGGTGTTACAGGAGTATAGAACCAGATCGCATTCCAAAGTGAGAAGAATTTGTTCCAGGTTGCGGATATATTTCCAGATCCACTGTAAGTCCCGGAAAGCGGTCCGCCAATCCATCTGAGAGTTGCGTTGCTGGAATATTGGGACATTAATAAGGATACATTCTCTATGGAGATATAATCCCAGTGAGTAAATGCCTTATTGAGAACAACCTGGCTCTGGTTTCCTTGCAATTCCGATTTAAGTAACTGTATGTTTGACTCATATGATTTAAGCTGATACTGCTGGGAAGCATAGCTGTTCTGAAGAATTGTAATATTAGAAATTGTTCTGTTTAGTTCTGCTGAAAGAACTGAATTCTGAGAATTTTTTGCGGTTAGCTGAGATTCTGCCCCAACGTAACCGTATGCCAGTGCTCCTGAGATTATCAGGAGGGCTACTATTGGTATAATATATAAAGCTCTGTTCATATGCTATTATATCAATAAGAGTAAATACCATTTTTCAAAATTATATACAAATTATGTACAAAACTGTTTTATCAGGAAGTAAAATAAGGATGATATGACAATAAAATTCAATGTAGATCTTTCGTCTTCTGCGACAAGGATTCTTAAGGTTGAAATGTCTTTTCCAGTGAGAAAGGGAATCAGGGAAAAAATAACAATGCCTGTATGGGCACCAGGTTCATATCTTGTGAGAGATTTTTCAAGACACATCTCCAGTATAAATGTGGTTAATGGTAAAATAACACAACTTGATAAGACATCGTGGGAAATTTTATCGGAAGAGAACGAGGTCAAGATTGAATATGAGGTGTACTGTGACGAACTTTCCGTTCAGACATCATATGCGGATGATTCTCTTGTCATAATAAATGGAAGCTCGGTATTTTTCTACGTGGAAGGGAGGAAGGAGGAAGAATACCGTGTAATTTTTTCAGGTAAAACAAAGGGTGAAATGGTGAATGGGCTTCCACAGGAAGGAAATGAGTTCGTGGCTGAAAATTATGATATCCTTGCTGATTCCCCTTTTATGTATGGAAATATAAAGGTACTCAAATTCAATGTATCTGGTAAGGAACATTTTATTTCTTATTATGGGAAAATGCTGAGGCCCGAAGAAAAAATACTAGATGATTTCAAAAAAATTGTAATCGAGGAAGAGAAAATTTTTGGAGAGTTACCTTACAGGAATTACATATTCATGATTGTTCTTGTGCCAGATGATATTGGGGGAGGATTGGAACACAGGAACTCAACACTCATATTATCAAATGAACACAGGCTTTTAAATGACTTTGAATACAAACTCTTTCTTTCAACAGTTTCTCATGAATTCTTCCACACGTGGAATGTTAAAAGAATCAGACCAAAGGAACTTGGTCCATTTGATTATACCAAGGAGGCTTATACAGATCTTCTTTGGTTCAGTGAAGGTTTCACGTCTTATTATGAATGGCTTGTATTACTTAGGGCCGGAATAGTTTCTGAAAAGGAATACATTGACCATATAATAGAAATGATCAATTATTACACATTCCAGCCAGGCCATGAAATAAGATCTGCTGCCTCATCATCCTTCAATACATGGATAAAGCTTTACAAGCCAGACGGGGACATCATAAATAATTATATATCGTATTATTTAAAGGGAGAACTAATAGCGTTTGCCATAAACAATGAGATCATAAAGGACTCAAATTACAACAAAAGTTTTGACGATGTTTTCAAATTGCTATACAATGATTACAGAGCAGATGGAAAGGGAATAGATTTCTCACAATTGCTAGAAAAGGTATCAGATATTTCCTCGCATAAGGTATCCAAAACTCTTGAAAAGCTGGTCAACGAAACAGGTGATGAAAAATTCAGTGATTATGTGGAGGAACTTGGTTATGAAATTCGATATTCCTACCCTGATGACAGAAACAATCCCAGAGGGTTCACTGGCATGGTCCTGCAGAGCAACGGGGGAAAGATTGCTGTAAGATTTGTAATAAGGAATTCTCCATCTTTCAAATCAGGAATAGTCGCAGGTGATGAAATTGTTGCAATCAATAATGAAAGATTTTCAGAATTTTTCATGAGGGATTTCTCAAAGGAGTTGAAACTTGTCAAGTTGGAGGATCTGAAGGAAATCAAACCCGGGGAGAGAGTCAAGATCCATTTATTCAGGAGAAATGTACTGAAGGAATTTGAGATGACAGCTGATGAAGAGCCAAAATGGCTTAACGCAAGCAGGAAGAAAGATTCTGAAATAATGAAAAAACTAATCAGCGGTTAATATACTCTTTTATCTCCCTCAAATTTTTTATGAAATTGTCCCTTTTAAGTACTCCTGTATTGACATTTCTTGGACTGGGATGGTAGGAGCAGAACAATCTTACGCCATTTATATCATAAAACAGTCCATTCCCGAATTTTATACCATTTGTATTATATCCCTTATACCTGAGATAATTTATGTAAGAATCAAAAGCAATCTTACCTAAGACTAGGACAGCATTCAAATTTTTTAGGTTATCTAGCTCAAAGTGCAGGTATCTGCTGCAGTTTATGAGCTCTTCCCTTTTAGGTTTATCGCCTGGGGGAACGCATTTCAATGCTGCTGTGAGATAAGTATTCTCTATAATCAAACCATCATCTTTTGACACTGAGTCAGGTTTGTTACTCAATCCGACTTCATATAAGGACGATATTAAAAATGAGGCAGTTTTATCGCCAGTGAAAATTCTCCCGGTTCTATTGCCACCTGTAGCTGCTGGAGCCAACCCCAATATTAGGAGCTTGGCATCTGATTGCCCGAATCCTGGTACCGGCTTGCTCCAAAAATTATCTCCAAAAAATCTTCCTGGCCTCTTAGCAACTTCTTCTCTGAATTTTACAATTCTGGAGCATAATTTACATTCAATCATTTCCTTATTCATTTCCTCAATTGAAGAAAATTTCATATGTTACTTACCCCCTAACTCATTTGCAATAAATGCGAGGAGCTCCCGGAAATCTTTATAAGAATTAAGTCTGTATTTTGCCTTGGTAATACCATCGCCCACTTTTATAGTAATATGATCATCTAACAATGCAAATGCCTCTTCATCTGTGTTATCATCACCTGCAAATAATATATGGTCTTTCTTATCTATCCTTTCAAGTATAGCCTTGCCTTTATTTATCCCTTTGATCCTGAACTCGTAAACGTATTTTCCACTATAAAGTTCGAAATCTTCATCACTCAATTCTCTCATGTAATTCTGGAATTCATCTATCATTTCCCTTTTAATATTGAAATAGTGGAATTGAACACCCCCTCTTTTATCATAAACCCGTACGCCTGGAAATTTTTCCGGCAGAAATGAATATTTTTTTGCTAGTACCGATGATTTCTCAACATAATGATCAAAATTCTCAATATTCTTTATATTGCCATCATCGTCTATGAATTCTGCTCCGTGCATGGCTATCACATTGTACCCCTTTCCCAGAATACTCAATAAATCATTGAGATCCCTTCCTGTAATGATATAAGTAGGGAATTTCTTCTTTAGCAAATCTAGCAAATTTCTTAGATCATCGTCAGCTCTCGCTAAATCTGGAGAACTGACCAGAGGAACAAGAGTTCCATCATAATCGAGGAAAAGTTTTGTAATCTTTCTGCCATTCCTTATAATATTGGATAATTCGTCGACAGTCATGTAGCAATTATCTTCTTTTATCATTCATTTCAAAAATACATCGTTGTAAATGTAAATTTTGTAGGATGTAATATCAACATACTATTTGCATTATATCATACATATTAGGAAATATTTTAAGTATTTAGAATGATATATGAGTAATGAATTATAACAAGCAAATCATTCAAAATAATTCAGTATTGATCATCTCCGATAGTTTCATCAGAAACAAAATTCTAAGAGAAAATTATGAATCAAATAATAAAAAGTCAATGTACGTATCACTAAGTAATGAAATGCAGACTATACCCCTTTCCTGTTTCAATTCTTTCTTGGAAAATTTGAAGTATACTGAAGAAAATCTGAATGCTGAAAATATTGCAGATAAGCTCAGCTCAGAATTCAAAACAATCTACATTCAGGACATTCAATTTATTGATCGAGAATCCCTAAAAGTCCTAAGGATTTATGGAACAACAGAAGGAAATCATGTTCTTGCATCTTCAACAGTTGAGGGTATTCTAAAAAGCTCTAAATCGATAGTAGAAATAGTCAATCTAGGTTTTGAAATAGAATACTACGGGAAACCAGGTGAGAATTTCTATCCAATTTCTTTTATACACAGCATCTCAGGAAACAAGAAAGAAGTCAAGTTCAATGTAATTCAAAATGATATTTCAGATAGAGAAGATATTATTAATAGCCTAACTGAGGAAGAAGTGGAAACAATTGAGGAAACAAGAGAATTTATATATTTAATACCATATTCATTTATCAAAAGCAATTATCCTTCAGTTTATAAAAGGCTGTATGACCTTGTCAAGAAAGGAATTTTTAAGGAAGATACATTCAATTTAACCCCGCTCAATGCTGAAATGTTGGCTGCATTTGGTAAAAGGCTGACCGAAAAGGGAAAGAATCTGATGATTTCCTATTCAAACGAGGCCAATTCAAAATTAAAAAACAAAACTCTCTCAGGTATACTTTACTATAAGGCAGGAATGTGGAATGAAAGTGCCTCCTCTTTAAGATTAGTAATTAATGATCTTTTCGTGAAAAGAGAATATTTGGATATAATAAATACAATGGAAACGCTGATGAAAATATCTGAACTTACGGAAAGGGACAATTATATCTATGCAGTATCATTGAATTATGCGGGGAACACAAGAAGGGCTCTAAAGATTTTCGATGCCCTTATACAGACTGATTATTTCGAGAAAAACCCTGACGATATAGCGGAATATATAAAAATAATTTTTTACAGGAATGGTTTTGAAAAGGCGACAAAAATAATAGAAAATTTTTCAAACAAAATGGCGAGAGAAAGTCTTGGCAATCTATATCTGGATTTATCCGCAATATCAATCAATGAAGGGGATGAAGCACACGTTGATTATCTCCTGCAGAAGGCTGAAGAATATTTAGGAAAAGAAAAGAAAATGATGTGCGAATACGAAAGACTTAGAGGTAATTTATGCTTGATGAGAAAGGACCTAAAATCCTCCCTCTCTCATTATCAAAGGAGTTTTGAAATTGCAAAGGAGATAGGCGATTATGGGTTAATGGCCAAAGCTGTGAACAATATAGGGATATTATACTCTCACGATTTGAAAATAGTAGAAGGTCTGAAATATTTCGACAAGTCAAGAAATTATGCCATGGAAATAAAAGACTATTCAGGTTACTCAATAACCACAGCAAATATGATCCCTCTAGCAATGGAGATGGGAGATGAGGAGTTATCATTCAGATTTCTAAGGGAAATTGAGTCTGTTCCAAGATTCAACAGAGATAGTATAGCTCTATCTAATGCCTATTACAGCATTTCTGACATATACCTGAAAAGAGGTGAAATATCAGAAGCAGTGGAATATTTAATGAAAGGTATCAATTACTCTCTGGAGAAATTAAACAATTATGAAATTTCTTCATTTTTGTTCAAACTTGCAATCATAAAAATCATTATGGGTCAGGATCCGGTGCTGGAAGTAGAAATCGCAAGAATGTACGGTGACCGATATTCAGAGGAATATTCATACTGGGAATCCGAACTATCATTCTACCAGGGTGATATTGAAAACGCAAGGAAATTTGTGATGAAATCGTTCAGGGAGATTGAATCTACAGGTAACAAAGCACTTTTAATGGAAGATGGAATGAGACTCAATCTTTATGAAATGCTTCTTGATGGAAAAATTTACAGAGAAGATATTCTTAACATAGATTCCAAGCTTACCGATATAAATGCTTTAAAGATAGTTATAAGGTATCTAAAGAAGGAAATAGATTATAATATTGCAGAAAAGGAGCTACTCTCATTAAACAGCCCATTTTACTATGAACTTGGGAGAGCTATTATAAGCGGGGTTGAGGGGAAGAGTTTCATTACCTCTTACACAGGTCTCATGAATATATACAATTCAGCGAGAAGGTTATTCAATCGCCCGTGAGAAATTCGTCAAAGGTGGTTTGTGACTCACCGGACTTTTTGTCTTTGAGTATATTTTTCATGGCTCTCTCCTTTTTCCCTGAAATATAAAGATAAGATACATCTCTGGAATCGTTCATCACAAGAATGACTGCCAACCCCTTTCCGAATCTTCCAGTCCTTCCACGTCTCTGTATTGATCTGATTTCGCTAGGAACGGGCTCATAGAATATCACAAGATCTGCTGCTGGTATGTCCAAACCTTCCTCACCAACCTGTGTTGCTACTAATATTTTTATTTCCCCAGTCCTGAATTTCGCTATGATGGTTGACTGCTCGTTCTGTGACATACCGTGTTCATCCCTCTTGGAACTCTGGCCAATAAATTTTTCACACGAAAATCCATTTTCCTTCAATGCATTTTCGATAATTGAAGCAGTTATTCTGAAGTGACAAAAAATAATAGATTTTTGGAAATCCTGATTCTTGAGAATCTCTATAATCTTGTACATTTTTGGAGTATGGATTCTCAACGGTTCATTTACCAGTTTCAATGCCATTAATCTAATCCTTGAAAATTCTGGGTTATTTATGAATTTTAGAGAACTCTTTTCCTCTGAATTTAACTCATCAATGTATCTTAAAAATGGTAAAATCCCTTGAGTCTCTGCAAATTCAAGAAGATAGTCCAGAATGATTGCCTGGCTTCTTAGCCTTGCGACTGAATAGTATGCCTTATTCCCTTGCTTTATTTGATGAGAAATCATTTCGTTAAGTGATATGATTTCCTTCCTAGACCTACCACTTATACCTGGAAAGTAATATTTGATCTTGTTTAAAATTTGATCATAGATCTCCCTCAGTTCAGAAACTATTTCCTTCAGTTCGTGAGGCATATCAAGCCTAATCCATTTTATTTCAATTCCTTTGATATATTCAATAACATCTGGTGAATTTTCATCCCTTATTTCGAGTGCCTCAATTGACAGATTCCTAATTATTTCATCAATTCTTTCCTTTTCACCTCCAGGAGAGGCAGTCGTAGCTATTATCCTCGATGAAGGGGAAAAATACCTGGCAATTGAAACATAAGCATAATCCCCAACTGCTCTGTGAGCTTCATCAAAAATTACAACTTTAAATTCATCTTTCATTTCGCCTAATACATCCAGATCATTCTCTATTGCCTGTGGGGTTGAAACTATAATCCTTCCATTTCTGTATAGTTTATTCCTATCTCTCTTCCTTGTCTCACCTGTTACCTCCACAATTTCATCCTCGTTAATATTAAGAAATTTTCTTAAACTGAGCAGATGCTGTCTAACAAGTGGCTTAGTAGGGGCCAAAAACAAGGCTTTCCCCCCAATTTCAATAATTTTTGAAAGAGCCATTATTGTTATTATCGTCTTCCCAAGTGCTGTCGGTATTATGATCAAGGTATTCTTTTTGATTGCAGTCGATGCAATATTTATCTGATATTCCCTCTGCTCTATTAGTTCATCCCTTAAAATTGATGAGAATATACCCACACTTGATTATCGATTCTAGCTTAAAAATAAATTCCCCAAATATTTTCTACTAACGAATTATGACAGGTTGTGGATGTAATACCATATCTTATCCTGTCTCTTTTCCTTCTTATATTATCCTCAATATTGTTCACAGAATCAATCGAGCAGATAGGAAACAGACTTAAATTTGCCCACAGTTTTACAGGTACGATAATCAGTCCACTTTTCACATCTATTCCAGAGCTGGTAGTAATAATGATTTCAATAATTGTGGTAGGAGGAGGACAGGGATCAGATATTGCGTCCGGGACAATAATAGGAGAACCTTTTATGGTCTCATCACTTGGTTTCTTCCTGCTATCCATCTCCTTCATCATGGGGAAAAATAGTTTCAAATCTATCAAGCTGGACAGAGTTTTTTCAAGCGCATTTGTTTTAATCGCGATAATGTTTCCAGTAATGCTGATTCCAGTTTATTTTCACATTATATTTTCAAGAATATTCACGTCATTATTTCTTGCTTTGATGTATTTTATAATACTGTATTATTATCAGAAAAGAGGAACTAATATTTCTGAGGAAAATTCGAAGAATGATAAAGCTATACCTATGCTAATTAAGTTATCTATTGGCTTTATAATACTGTTGATAGGTTCAGACATTCTTATCAAGACCATCAATTCCATTTCCATCTCCTACAGGTTAGATGCTGAGGTCGTCTCAATAATAGTGATACCTTTAGGCACGATTATTCCTGAAACTATGAACGCAGTGATATGGGCTTTCAGGGGAAAAATAAACCTTGCAGTCGGGGCCCTGCTAGGCGAGGAACTTCTTTTTGCAACTTTCTATCCAATTCTTGGAATAGTGATGACGAGATGGTTGATAGATAGAAACGGGTCAATAGCAATATTTCTAACATCCATTTTTTCATTTTTTGCTGGAATTCTGATCTGGAAAAATAAAGGTTGGCAATTGTTAATGTTATTATCGTTTATGATGTTAATAATTTTTATATGGATAGCTTTTTACTAAATTATTAGTAAATCCAATATATTAGAAAACATTAAAATATCTTTTTTAAATTAAGGTTTATGAGAGAAGTTATGGAGTTATCGCTTTCGGATATTAAAATGGATCTATTGAAGGGAAAGCCTATTGTGATGTACGATTTCAAGGGAAGGGAAGAAGAGACTGATATGGTTTTTTATGGTGGTGCGGTTACTTGGGAATCCATAAATATACTGAGAAAGGATGCAGGCGGACTTATATGTTATGTGACCGGGAATGAAGAAGCTAACGAGATAGGGCTAAAATTTCTGACAGATGAATGGAGAGATCATCCAGTTTATTCTAAATTGATCAAGAGACCAGTCTATGGTGATTATCCTTCATTCACGATATGGGTGAACCACATAAGTGTCGGTACAGGAATAAATGATATTGACAGGGCAAAAACAATCAGGGAACTTCATAAATTAATAGAAATGAAGGAAGGGAACAAAATGAATTATTTCCTTAATAATTTCTATGCGCCGGGACACGTTCCAGTCCTTGCCTCAAGGGGGCTGGAAAACAGAAAGGGTCACACAGAGCTGGTGACAGCACTTGCAGATAAACTGGATCTACCAAGATCAATGGTCATAGCAGAAATGCTGGACAATGGTAAAAGTCTCCCGAGAGAGAAAGCCGAGAAGCTTGCAAAGGCAAGAGATTTAAAATTTGTAGAAGGCGAAGATTTACTGAAGGGGTTGCAATAGATGGTAAAGCTTGGGGTCGTAGATACAACATTTTCCAGGGTAGATATGGGCCGGATTGCCATAGATACAATAAGGAAAGAGGATCCAGACGCGGAGATATTGAGGTACACGGTTCCAGGCATAAAGGACCTGCCGGTTGGTGCAGTGAAATTATTTGATCAGGGATGCGAGGGAGTCATAACACTGGGTTGGGTAGGCAAGACTAAGCTGGATAAGTACAGCTATCTTGCGACAAGCATAGGGTTAATACAGGCCCAAATTTTGAATCATAAACACATAATGGATGTAACAATTCATGAGGACGAGGTGGAGGAAGAAAAGCTTTTTTCATTAGCTAAAGACAGGGCTACTAAACACGCCATAAATCTTGTAAAATTAATAAAATTCGGTGGAGGTGCCCTGACACAAAATGCAGGTAAGGGTTTAAGACAAGGATATAATAATGCGGGATCAATTTTGGAAGAGGAATGATGTTATGAAACTCGGAATAGTAGTGTCGGAATTCAATTACGATATCACATTTTTGATGGAAAAGAAGGCACAGGAACATGCAGAACTACTTGGCGCAGAAACAGAGGTAGTGAAGGTACCCGGCGTATTTGACACACCACTTGCCGTTAAATATCTACTACAGAGAAAAGATATAGATGGAGTCGCAGTCATTGGAGCTGTAATAAAGGGGGAAACAAAGCACGACGATCTTGTAATAAACCAAGCAGTAAGGAAACTGGTAGATTATTCAGATGTTTACGATAAGCCCGTCACACTGGGGATAATAGGTCCAGGAGCTACACACGAACAAGCTGTTGCTAGGATGGAAGAGTATTCATCCAGGGCAGTGGAATCGCTTGTAAAAATGATCAGAACACTGAAATTGGATATAAACAGCAAAAAACATTAAGGAAATCTTTTTTAATTATTATTCATAAGAGTTGGATGCCATATAATATTAAGGAAAGCGAAGCTAAATGGCGGGAATACTGGGCAAAGGAGAAAATATTCCAATATAATTTTTATTCTGACAGACCAACATTCAGCTTAGATACACCTCCAAGGTATGCCTCGGGCAAGCTGCATATTGGTCATGCATTCCATTACAGTCACATGGACTTTGTAGCCAAATATAAAAGATTGAAGGGAAACGAGGTTTATTTCCCACTCTGCTTTGATGTAAATGGTATGCCAATTGAAGTTAATGTTGAAAAAAAATACGGGATAAGGATGAGAGATTATCCCAGGGAAGAATTTGTTAAACTATGTGAAAAATTTGCTGATGAGAATATAGATGCAATGACCAATCAATTTGAGCTCTTGGGGGTAAACGCAGATCCTTCCCTGTATTACAGAACTGATGGAGAGTACTACAGGAAATTGACTCAAATTTCATTCATTAAAATGTATAATAAAGGTTTGATATATAAGGGTACCCATCCTGTAAATTGGTGCCCAAGATGTGAAACTGCAATAGCAGAATCTGAGATAGTCTATGAAGAGAGGGATGTTGATCTAAATGAAATAAAATTCAAGGGAGAAGGTTTCGATTTAATCATCGCAACCACCAGACCGGAGCTCCTGCCGGCCTGCCTAGCTGTTGCTGTGAATCCTGATGACAAAAGATATTCAAATATTATTGGTAAGGAGGTTGATATACCTATTTTTGGCAGGAAAGTGAAAATAATCGCAGACAGGGATGTGCTCATTGATTTCGGTACCGGTGCCGAGATGATATGCTCTGTTGGAGACAAGGATGATCTGAAGATGATCTACAGGCATTCACTCCCCTTCTTAAAGAGTATAGATGAAAGGGGAAAGTTAACTGAAATAGCAGGTAAGTACGCTGGAATGGATTCAAAAGAGGCAAAAAAGCAGATAATAGAAGAATTGAAGAAACAAGGTTTATTCATCGGTTCCAAAAAAATTTCACACAATGTCGGTACATGCTGGAGATGCAGCTCTCCACTTGAATTCCTTCAAAAAGAGCAGTGGTTTGTTAAAACTGTGGAATTCAAGGAAGACCTCAAAAGATGGGCTAATGAATTGAAATGGCATCCTCTTTTCATGAAAAGAAGACTGGATGACTGGATTGATTCCTTATCGTGGGACTGGGTAATATCAAGACAGAGATACTTTGCGACTCCTATACCTGTATGGACATGCGAAAAAGGCCACGACATAATTGCAAGGGAAGAACAGTGCTATGTTGATCCATTGATAGATGCTCCGCCATACGAAAAATGTCCAATATGCGGATCAGAATTGAAGGGAAGTGATGAGGTATTCGATACCTGGATGGATTCTTCAATCTCCCCATTATTCAACACATTTTATGAAAGAGATGATAAACTTTTCAGGAAACTTTATCCAATGAACCTGAGGCCGCAGGGGCAGGATATAATTAGGACATGGGCATTCTACAGCATATTGCGGTCAAATCTTATAACCGATAAAAACCCGTGGGAAGAGATAATGGTTGATGGCAACATAATGTCTCCGGATGGAAGACCGATGCACGCATCCTGGGGGAATGTTATAGATCCACTAGTTCTTCTAGATAAATATGGAGCAGATCCATTCAGATATTTTACAGCGCAGTGCTCTCTTGGTGAAGATACTCCATTCAAAGAAAGGGATCTTGTCAGAGGTCAGAGATTCGTAAACAAGATACACAATCTAGTGAATTTCCTGGAATTTTATGATAACAAACAGACAGAGGAGGGCGCGATAAGGCCAATTGATCACTGGATAATCAGGGAACTTGACTCTGCAATAAAGGAAGTAGATGAGCACATGGAAAATTATCAGTATGATCTAGCAATAAAGAAGCTGGAAGATTTCATATGGCATAAATTTGCTGATAACTACGTTGAAGCCGTCAAGCACAGAATGAACCAGAAAATAGCCTATAATAACGTATCAAAAGTACTTCTATCATCTCTAATAATGATATCCCCTATATTCCCATTCATAACAGAGGATTCTTATCAGAGATTATTCAAGGAAAAGAGGAATAAAAGAAGCATATTTGAAGAATTATGGCCGGAAAATGAAGGATATGATGAAAAAGAGGCAATCAAAGGCGAGAGAACCATTGAGGCAATATCCCTTATCAGAAGCATGAAGGTTGAAAACAGAATACCACTGAGCCAAGAAATTTCAGAAGCATCAGTTTATCCCATAGGAGACCCTGAAATTGACATTGAAAATGTTAAAAACACTATCCGGTCTAAAGAAATAAAAATAATTAACAAAAAGATAAATGAGGAAATAATTTCAATAAAACTATCGCCTGAAATATTCACTAAATTACGTGAAAAGGCCGCATCTTTTCAGGAATATCTTATGAATAATTTATATCTGCTGAATGAAAAGGAAATTGTTTACGAAGGATTGGTCATTGAGAGTGATAGAATATCAACTGTAAAAAGATATAGCATCGATGGTCAAAATGTTTCGTGCGGCAATTATTGCTGCGTATCACTGCGGATATGATAAATATTAATCTAAGAAAATGTTATAAAATTGATGCCAAAGAGAGCTAACCAGTCAGAGATCATACTTTATCTATTCGAGATATTGAAGAGGGAGGGAGAGGTTAAAGGGGAAATAAACCTGATCAATAAATTAAGGGAAAAAGGCATTGGAATAACACCATCAAGATTAAGGAAGATTGTTTATGATATCCCTCATATCAGGGTCGATGTTGAGTTTTCAAAAAAGTGGAAAAATGTAGGCAGAAAGTGTCCAGTGTGTGGCAATAAGTTATTCCCGTATAGAGGAATAACATTGGAAGGTAAAAGAAAAGTTCTGGGATATAAGTGTAAAAAGTGTAAATATGATTCACTGAGGGATGGGAAACCATTAATATATAGATTCAAATTGATGGATTATGATATCTGACATAGAAAAGAATTACATCATCCTCAAAATAGAAAAAGGTGAAGATATTGAGGAGAGTCTAAATCAAGTTATTGAAGATTATGCTATATTCTCGGGGCTAGTAGTTTTCGGAATAGGAATGATAAGGGACCTTGAAATCGGTTACTGGAATGGAAAAGAATATATTAGGGAAAAAATGAAGGAATCAGGCGAACTAGTTTCATTTCACGGTTCAATTACTTCAAACGATCCAAAACTTCACTTGCATGTGGCAGTTGCACTTTCAGATCATTTAGTAAGAGGTGGTCATTTCTTCAGTGGAAAGGCAGATCCTCTAATGGAGTTATACATATTAAGATTGGAAGAGATCGTTCTCAAGAGAGAAAAGAATGAAGTCACAGGCCTAAATGAACTTAATTTTGACTAACACTCCATAAAGAGTTTCTTTATTCTATCTGTCAATAGAAGCGTTCCGATTGAGAGCAGTTTATTCCTGTCAAGATCTATCGCTGTCATTGATGCGTGCTTGATATCTATTCCATAACTTTCCTTTTCATCCATCTCCAGAAAGCTGGCTGTCACTGCCCTTATAGGTAATGCATGACTCACCATAATATAACAGCCATCAACATCATTAAGTGCACTTCTCATCCTCTTTACCTGTGCGTCCCATGGCTCCATCCCAAGGTCTTCCCTGTTCATCTTCGGAATATCTTCTATCCTGTACTTATTATATGGGCCAAGTCCAGACTCCCTTATCCTCTTGTCTGTCCTTATTTCAAGGTTGAGAACATCAGCCACTGTTTTGGCGGTCTGTCTGGCCCTCAATATGGGGCTGGAAATAATGCCCTTAAACTTAAGCCCCTTCATCTGCTCAGCCGAGAAAAGGACCTGCTCAATTCCCCTTTCCGTTAGAGGATGCTCATCCGGATCTTCAGTAATAATATTCATTACATTCGCTATGCTTTCACCATGTCTCATCAATATTACTCTTCTGACCAACAGAATCAGCCCAATTACAGTATAGTGTCATGAAATAAAATTTTATGCAATATCTCAAACAAAATAATTACTGAAATAATCACTCCCCACCAGCATTACACATCCTAGCGTAAATATCATCACGTTCTAAAATGATCATATCCTGCAGATGTTACTAAAGTATTATCAATATCATAAACCCCGCTACCTTTTTCTACGATACCCAGGAGGTAATAATCATTTATTTTATCAGGTGAGGTGAAAATTAATTCATAATCACCTCCAAGATTGTAGCACTTCTTTCGCAAGCTTTCATCTTTATGCTCACACACATTTTCTTTTATTCGTATTGCTACACCGCTCAATTTTGAAATCAAACTCAATGACTTGTAAATACCATCAGAGTTGTCAATGCAGGATGTTATCCGAAACGTATTCATCCTTTTTAATGCATCCAGCCTGGGGGTTATCTCAAGAACTCTCTCCCTGCTTTCATTATCAATACCCATTTTCATTATTGCATCTTCATTTTTTCCTATCCTTCCTGTTATGTAAACATAATCCCCAGGGCGTGCTCCATTCCTCCTGAATTCTCTGCCTTTGTCAACTCTTCCAATAACCAGACCGGTGAGTGTTATTTTATCACTTTCCTTTAGGTCTCCTCCTGAAAATTTTAGATTATATCTTATACATTCTTCCTTTATTCCTTCAGTCAGTTTTAAAACGTAATCATTGTCTACATTTGATGGAAAGGACATAGAGACCATAAAATCCATTGGAGTCCCATTTTTTGAAGCAATATCACTCAAATTGATATCAACTATGAATCTACCTATTTTCTTAGGGTCCCAGTCCTTCATAAAATGATAATTTTCATTAATTGTATCCATCGCCATTAAAATATAATAGTCATTTAAATCAACAAAATGAACATCTTCGTCTTCATTCTTTTCCCCAAATAATTTCCATATTTCTTCAATTACTTTTCTCTCTCCTAATTCCTTTATCTCCATGCATGAAGATAATTAGATTAAGTAAAAATAATTATCAAGTGTTGGACGAGATTGAAGTAGATAATAATATATATTTTACAAAATACGGTGCAGCATATTTTGAGGACATTTCAGCAATCGCCATATCAGATATACACATGGGGTATGAAGACGTGCTGGCTAAAAATGGAATATTCCTTCCTAGGGTCCAGTCAAAGATAATATATGAGACAATAGATAGAATAATTGAGCGATACAACCCAGAAAAATTGATAATAAATGGAGACTTGAAACACGAATTCTCACATAATACCCCACAGGAATGGAGTGATGTTTTTGAATTACTATCAAGAATATCAAGTAAAACGAAACCAATTGTGGTAAAAGGGAATCATGATAATTTCATAGCTAATATTGCAACCAAGCTTAATTTGGAGGTATTTGATATTTACAATGAGGGAAGATACACATTTCATCACGGTCACAAAAAATTCGAATGGAAGGACAAGGCAGTAATTGGAAATGAGCATCCTGCAATAGGATTGAGGGATTCAGTCGATTCAGTTATTAAGCTCCCGTGCTTTTTATATTTCAGGAAGGAAGGACTGATAGTTCTTCCAGCTCTGTCAATATACGCAGGAGGGTCAGATATCCTGAAAAATGAAATATCATCTCCAGTCCTAAAGAAGGTCAATTTGAAACAGGGAAAGGTTTATGGATTATGGGAATCTTATGGAATTATAGACCTAGGAACGGTCGGTGACCTTTCATGATCGGTTTCATATCTGCAGGCTTCAATCCACCGGCTTCTCTCACACAAGAAGAGATAGATTTTCTAGACAAGAGTGACAGGATAATTGTTGATACTTTCACCTCTCCCTTTTACATTAAAAGTTACAAGTCCAGAGAACTAATTTTTGCTGACAGAGATAGGCTTGAAAATTATGAGTGGATATTTGAACTGGAAGGAAGAATAGCCATAATAATATCAGGGGATTCATTCTCAGCAACAACTCATTTCAATATCTACACGGATGCTATAAAGAGAAATATAGACGTTAAGGTATTTCACAATGCTACAATAGTCCCTCTCGCAGCCACAAGACTTGGTCTTCAATTATACAAAATAGGTCCGGTGGTCTCTCTTCCAAGATTCTCAGAAAATTTCCATCCCACCTCTCCCTATGATAAGATCAAGAGAAACATAGAGATGAAATTGCATACAATAATACTGCTTGATATATCCCCACCTATGACGCTAAATGAGGCAATTGATGAATTAACATGGCTGGAGAATGAAATGAGAGGTGGTGTATTCAAGTCAACTACAAAAATAGGTGTTATAAGCCGCCTTGGAATGCCAGAAGAAGATATAAAATTCAATACGTTGGAAAGAATGAAATCGGAAAGCAATATGAAACCACCAATTACAATCATTATTCCAGGAGAGCTGCATTTTCAGGAGGAAGAGAATCTATCAATATTCAGTTTATAATGGATGGAGAAACTCCTCAGTTAAAGCCTCTTGGTTATATGATTCAACCATCAACTTTGCCTTTATGGATATATACAATAAAATTCAAAGGTAGCGTTCTCCAAAGGCGTGAATTTTGGCTATAAAGCCTTATCCTTATCAATCCAATCTTCATTTTGTTTATGAATGCGCTTTATTCTCTGTATTTTATAAACAACATATATCGCATATTTTAAGAAAGGTTTAGATGGTGTTTTATGTTTTCACAGTTAGAACAGAGTTTTGATCATGCATTAAATCAGTCTATTTTCACATTATTCTTTTTTGGATAATTTCTTTTAATTTCATAAATTATTGAAGAAAAATAACCTCCTGCATTCTTTGTTATGAATATCAGTTTTTTACTCTTTATTTTCGAGCGCTTCTATTCAGATCCCTTTAATTGTATACTCTCTATGAAGTTTAAAAAGTAAAGTTTATTTTCATTTATGGCTAAATTCAGTGGTGAGGCTAAATATTAATTTTTTTAAATCTTTAAAGTTCAGCTTTAATGTGGAAGGAATTTTTGGAAGCATTATCTAGAAAACAGAGAGAAATCAGAAATGATTGAAAATCTATTTCATGTAGCGAATTATAATTCTTTTGAGTTCTGTGAGTCAGTTTTGCGTATACAGATAGGTCAGAGATAGTCTCTCTGAATCCTCACGTATTATTAGTCTCTCTTTGACTGAAAATAATTATAGGCAAGGGTCAGCTACCAACGTACTTTTTTAGAAGAATTTTCTTGGTTTTTTTCGGAATAATTTCACTTTTGTGGATGTTATCCTTGTGCTGTCATCCTTTCATCGCTGAAGCGTTTGAGGTTCCTGATTCACAGAGTGGCAACTCGTAGACCCCCTTTTGAGAGTTCCGCCGCTGTAGCACTTTCCACAGGCGTGAATTCGGGAATGCCCTTCCCTACTTTTATCAATCCAATGTTGC
>CAZIOW010000003.1:0-57338 GCA_964541025.1 uncultured Thermoplasmatales archaeon | reverse complement strand
GGGTAAACGTTGCAAGGCTCAGGGAGGAGAAGGAGATCGAGAGGAGGTCAGCTGGTTTATTCAAGTAAAATACACTAGAAAAATGGAAATGGATTCCAGAAGATTTTCAAGCGAATTGAGACCGCTCATTAGAATGGCGGAAAATAAATATGCGACTGCCGTCCTCTGTTATGTTGTCCGAGGCACGGTATGGTTTGTTTCCGCGAATACGGGTGAAACTTTCCAGAGGGGTTTCTTGTGAAAAGATTGACGAAAGAAGGAAAGAAACATTAAGTTCAAGTCATTTGTCAAGTTTAGAGCAAACTCCAAGAGTTTAAGGCTTTAAGATTATGATACGCATTTAACCAAAAAGGAATATGCGGAGGGAGGGATTTGAACCCTCGGATCCCTACGGAACCAGACCCTCAATCTGGCACCTTTGACCTGGCTCGGCAACCTCCGCTCTGACATGTGAAAAAAACATACTATATATTGATATCCATTACCATTTCATACCAGTTATCCTCTCATAAAGTGACCTGTAAAGTGAAGATGTTTCCTCTATCATTTTCTCAGGAAGTGCTGGGATGGGAGGTTCAGTGATTCCTGAGGATCTTGCCTTCATCAGATCATCGTAATATCCTATTGCCCTGTAATACTGCCTGACAGATTCCTTGCTCTTTTCCACTATATTTCCATTCTCATATTCATCTCTTTCCCAGAATCTGTCCTCATCCGCTGTCCCGAAAGTATCAACTATCACAGGATTTCTTTCATTATCCAGTGCAAATTCCTTTTTACCGTCAGCGTGTATGAGCCCCCTCTTTGATACCTCAGAATTTATTTTATCATCCATTTTCAATATCATTTCCCTTATATTTTCAATATCATGTCTTGATATTCCAGCGATTTCCATTGCCTCCACCTCATCAAGAAGTCTGTCTGTCTTTTCAAATTTGGTGGTCATTTCAAAGACAGGCACAGGAAGCTTTTCTCCATATCTTGGCTTATTTTTGAATCCTATATTCCTGTAATCAATCTTCCCCTTTTCTATCCTGTCATTTAGGGAACCCGCGACATAATATCTCATCACAAATTCCAGTGGGATAAGATAATTTCTTTCATTGGAGCTTACTTTCCCTTCAATTATTTTGAACTTTTTCACTATCATTCTGTTTCCCCCTTCCAGTGAAATGAAATGATTCTTTATTCCCATTCTCTCTGCAAGGGAAAACCAGTATGCTGACGTTCTCGCTAGAGAGGCACCCTTGTCAGGAACAAGTGATGGAATTATTTTATCGAAAACTGATATCTGGTTCGTGAATACAAACAGGAGATTTTCTCCATTGTCATAAACTTCCTTGACCTTGCCCTTCCTCAGCAATTTCATGATTCCCTATAAAAACACATAAAAAAAAGTTGCCTATATACTTTGGAAATATATATTTCTAAGATTGTAATGTTCCCCTATGTCATACGAATTGAATGTAAAATACGGTACTGACCTCCTGAAAAAGGGATTTGCCAAGATGACGAAAGGGGGTGTCATTATGGATGTTACAACAGCGGAACAGGCGAAGATAGCGGAAGAAGCAGGGGCAATTTCAGTTATGGCCCTTGAGAGGGTGCCTGCTGATATCAGAGCTGAAGGGGGAGTTGCAAGGATGGCAGATCCGCTGAAAATCAAGGAGATAATGGATGCTGTCACAATACCGGTGATGGCAAAGGTCAGGATAGGGCATCTGGCCGAGGCAAAGGCCCTGGAAGCACTGGGAGTTGATATGATCGATGAATCAGAGGTTCTCACTCCTGCAGATCCTTTCTTCCATGTGAACAAAAGAGAGATAAAGATTCCATTTGTGTGCGGTGCCAGGAATCTCGGAGAGGCTGTGAGAAGAATATGGGAAGGCGCTGCCATGATCAGGACTAAGGGTGAAGCAGGGACAGGAGATATAATTGAGGCAGTGAGACACGTGAGAATGATGAATCAGGGCATAGCAGAGGTCAAGATGTCTGATGACAATGAGATATGGGATATGGCCGTACATATTGCTAAAAGCTACGAGAATCTTATAACACAGACAAGGGAGATGCTCCACGGAAAGGCAGTAATATCAGATGAGGATGTTATATTTGCCAATTTCACCTACGGGGAGATCAAGAAGGGAATGTACGATGTCCTAAAAGAGATAAAGAGTGCGGGAAGACTTCCAGTGGTAAATTTTGCTGCAGGAGGTGTGGCCAGTCCTGCGGATGCAGTACTTATGATGGAACATGGTGTTGACGGCATATTCGTCGGAAGCGGGATATTCAAGAGTCAGGATCCAAAGAAAATGGCAAGTTCAGTTGTCCAGGCAACAGCCGCATGGGACGATCCGGAGATACTAGTCGAAGTATCAAAAGGACTTGGAGGCATGAAGGGCAGGAACGTCGAGAAGATGGACGAAAGCGAGAAGATACAGGGAAGAGGGTGGTAAGGGATCTCAAAGGATTTCCTCACTGTTGTCGGACACATCAACCAGGACGTGATAATTGGGATAGATAATATCCCTAAATTTGGAAGCACAGAAGTCAGGAATTTAAAAATTCAATTGGGAGGAACTGGAGCCAATATAGCCCTGGTTGCTTCAAGATTAGGGTTACCTCTCACACTCCTCTCCAGAATTTCAAAAAAATTCCCAGATGATATATTGTCTCCACTACACCACCCTAATATTAATTTGAAACTTGAAATCAGTGATGAGGAAGGCCCAGTATGCTACATCGTAGATTCAAAGGATGAACAGATAGCTTTCATGTTCCAAGGACCCATGAATTCGCCTGGAAATTCATATGAGATAAAAAGCGAATACTGCCATTTCGCAACCTCCAATCCACAGTGGATTCTCAATCTGATGGATAAATGCTCAGGCGTAAAGGTCTTTGATCCAGGCCAGGAGATTTCTTACCGCTGGAAAAGGGAGGATCTTGAAAAGGCGATTAAGAAGAGTGATCTCATAATACTGAACAAGAAGGAGTATGAATTTGCAAGTAACCTAATCCCCGTTGGGAAAGAGCTAATAGTTACACTGGGAAAAGAGGGATGCTCTTTCAACGGAAAAATGGTGAATAGCAGGATAAAATCTGAGAAGAGCACAGTGGGGGCTGGTGATGCATTCAGGGCTGGATTATATGCTTCTCTTTTCAGGGGGAAGGATATGCTGGATGCATGCGAATGCGCCAACATTGTTGCAGGTTATTATGTGGATAATGAAAGGTCGTTAGATTTAATAAACTGGAGATCATTGTGCGAAGATAATGATGTTTGATGAATACAAAAAAGAGATGCTGAACCTTTTTTCCAGGATGATTGAGATAAATGCAGTGAATCCATCTGGCGGTGGTAAGGGAGAGGAGGAAAGGGCAAATTTCTTAAAAGAAGAAATACTGAAATGGTCCGGAGACCTGAAATTTGAAGAATATGTTGCATCATCTGACGGGCTAAGAAGACCAAACCTTCTTTTTCAACTGAATGCTGGAAAGGCTATGACAGTATGGTTTGTTGCGCATATGGATACAGTCAGCGAGGGCGATCTGAACCTCTGGAAATATCCTCCATTCAAGGCCACTATAGAGGGAGATAAAATATATGGGAGGGGGACATGCGACAATGGACAGGGGCTTCTCTCTTCCCTGATTGTCCTGAAATATTTCATAGACCACAGATCTGAAATGAAGACAAATGTTGGTATAATACTTGTTTCAGATGAGGAAGCCGGAAGCAAATATGGGATTAGATATGTTCTCGAGAAGAGGAAATTCAATGCAGGTGACAAGTTCATAGTGCCTGATTTTGGTACTCCCGATGGATCGATGGTTGAAGTCGCAGAGAAGGGGATATTCTGGTTGAAGACGACAGTCATTGGACAGCAGTGCCACGGTTCAACGCCAGAAAAGGGTAAGAATGCTCACAGACTTGCAAGGGTGCTCGAGGGAAGAATGGATGCAATTCTTCACAGGAATTTCAATCATAACGATTCTTTATTCAATCCTCCATACAGCACATTTGAACCGACGAAGGTTGAATCGGGAACAACATCCATAAACATAATCCCTGGAAAGGAATCTTTCTACTTTGACATGAGGATAATTCCTGAATACAGGACGGATGATGTTTTCAACGAGATAAACAAAATAGTTGATGAGTTCAGGAAGGAGTTTGGAGTTGAGGTGATACTTGAACCCATACAGAAGGATGACCCGTCATTCAACAGCAAGGAGAGCAAGGATTTCGTTGATAAATTCATCAATTCTGTTAAAAAGCTCAGGGGTCTTGATGTGAAGAGCATTGGAATAGGCGGTGGAACCTGCGGGGCCTTCTTCAGGAGAATGGGCTATGATACAATAGTCTGGGGAACGCTGGACGAAGTGGAACACATGCCAAATGAATACGCCAAGATTTCCAATATATTCGGGGACGCTGAGGTGTTCGTCGACCTGATTAGAAATTACTAATATGAGTTTTTAATGTCCTGAAAATGCAAATCAGCACCAAGGGTGACAGGTGGTTCTTTTCATACTTTCCTGTCAACACAGCGGGTGGGTTGTCATCCCCACTGGCCCCTCTATTCATAACAGAGATACTTGGGGGTGGGGTTGTTGATTATTCCCTGTTCACAATATTTTCATCCGTGGCCACAATAATAGGCCTGTTCCTTTGGGGCTACCTATCAGACAGGCTCGGCAAAAGGAAAATATTCGTCATCCTTGGATTCATCTCCCTTGCCATAACAAGTCTCCTGCTATCATTTTCATTCAGCGTTCTCTACTTCATTTCAATATCATTTCTATCTGGACTCTTCGGAAGCGCAGCATCACCGATCGCCTCTGTTCTTATAATGGAACTGACGGACAGGAAGGACTGGGTTTACAAAATTTCAAAATTCTCCCAGTACTCATCTTATGGACAGATTGTTGGTGTGATATTCGCTGCCCTTTTCACTGGATACAGCTATAATATGCAAACTTTGAGGTATCTCTACATAGCTGCATTTCTTTTCTATGTTATTTCAGCGATTATGAGCTACGTACTGATACCTGAGCCGAAGAGTACTGTGAAGAGGGATGACATTGACCTCAGGACATTCCGTGTCATAGAGAAGATAAGATATTTCCCTTCCCAGATACTACATTTCAACCTTCATTTCAGAGAACTCGATGCTGATCTGAAGAAAATACTGATAGGATTTTTCATAATGATGACAGGATTCCAGCTTTTCTTTGTTGCCTATCCAATACTTTTGAAAGACCTCGGTGTAAACAATACAGTATTCTTTCTCATATACCTTGGAAATTACATCTTTGCTGCAATAACGTTCAATTTCTCTGGCGGCCTCAATGCAAAGTTCGGGAACAAGAGGATGACGTTCATCTCCGTAATGGCAAGGATATTCATATTCCCATCTGTCATACTTATCATATCCCTGATACAGTCCAGGCCCCTCCTTTTCATAATGCTCTTGCTTGTATATTCAGTTTTAGGCGCCCTCTGGTCATTCATATCAGTAGGAACTGCTACCCTTGTGTCCAATCTATCTAAGCCTGAGGAAAGGGGGAGGGTTTCAGGAACTTACAACGCTGTTCAGAGTTTCGGGGTGGTAGTGGGTTCCATAGCCACAGGAATCATAGTGAGCAAAGCTGGTTATGATATAAACTTCATAATAGCTTCAACTGTCAGTGCTATAGGCCTCTTCATATTCATGGGAATAAAAGGAAAATGATCACTGCATTTTCACAATCCTGCCTTTTGTATACACTGGTATGATATCCGTAATTCCTCTCTGCAGGGAGAATTCTATGTCATTTTCCATTTTATGATTTTTGAGCCTCTCTGCACCATTTCCCTTTCTGGACATCTCTATGTTAACGCTTATATCCGCTCCAGGTTCCAGTATTAGTTTGGAGAGGGCATAGGCGAATTCATTGTCCTCCGTTGCTTTCCCCCCCTTTATGTTAGCTGGAAAAATATGCACTTCCTTATTCCTGAGGTACCTTGCAAGGGCATCTATATTGAGAAATGAACCTATGAGTGCACCTTCACCTGCCTTGATTATGGCATCGCTTCCATTTGTTGTCTTTATTGCTGTCTTCCTGCCTTCAAGATCCAGAGAGAATGTTTCAGAGGGGGAGTTGCCAAAGTCAAATCCCTCTATCTTTTCGGTATTCTCCTCCCCGAATATCAGGTACCCCTCTTTCTTCAGGGAGAATGCATCCTCATAGCTCTTAACAGGTATCACTTCCTCCGCACCTCTCATGAACATTACAACTATGTTTGTTGTAGCCCTGAAAATATCAGCAACCACTGGAACACCGTAAATATTCCTGATATACTTCCCGTCTGTTATCCTGATCATTCAATCATCTCCAGTTCGACTTCGACACCCTCATTGTTGAAGGCCCTCCATGAATCAATTTTGAATGGATAACCGACTATTATATGAATTTGACCGAACTTTGAGAACAAACTTTTGTCCTCATCGCTTGGATAAATCAGACCTGAAGGATGGGAATGCACCGTGCCAACATAATTCAGATCTATAGGCCTGAGAAATATCTGCATTATTGCGCTTGTTTCCCCCGATATTGTCCCAGGGAGAAGTGCAATTTCGTAAATCACTCCTCTCTTTGCCTTGAGAATTGCAGCGAATTCGTTTGGAAGCGAACTCTTGCTGCTTTCCATAATCAGTTCCACGACTCCCCTTCTTATCTTCATGGCATCTTTTCTCTCATATTTTTATAAAAATCTGAGCTGAACCTGACAAATCTGGCAGGCCTCTCGCTTTCCGTAAATGTAATCTCATCGTGATAGCCCACTTCGATTGCCTCCTGCCCATCCATGCTCATTTCGAGATTCTTGTTCTTATCAAGTATTTTAACCCTGATTGTGGATTCAGATGGGACCACTATGCTTCTGACATTGAGGCTGAACGGGGCTATGTGGGAAATTATGAGGCCCTTGACCCTTGGATCCAGAATTGGACCTCCAACGCTAAGTGAATATGAGGTTGATCCTGTGGGTGTTGCTATTATAATGCCATCCGCCCTGATGTTATGAATGAAATCGTTGTCAAGGTATATGCCGAACCACCTTATCTTGGAGGTTTTGATTGTTTTTATAACCACCTCATTCACTGAATCGGCCATCCTCCTTGAATTGAGAACAGTCTTTATCCTTGCCCTCTCCTCTATCTTGAACTCCCCCCTCATTAGCCTGCTGAGGGCCTGGAGTGCGTTGTTTGGATTAACCTCTGAAAGAAATCCCAAACTACCTAGATTTATGGGTAGAATTGCTGCCTTCACCCTATTGAGGGTCCACAGGGCTGTCCCGTCTCCTCCAACCGTGATAATTATTTCTGCATCCAGATCCTCTATATTCTGGCCATCAAGCTTCATTTCATCAGCTGTTGATTTCTCCAGAACAATGTCATTCCCCTCTTTTATCAAATAATCTCTAAGTGAGGAAATAACGTCTATGCATCTTGGACACTCAGGTCTGGATACGAAACCGATCTTCATTGAGGCAAATCATCTCCATTATTCTTTTCAAATAATGTATTCCTTAATATATCTTTATTCCTTCCTTGAGCAGGATTAAAAGAATGCACCAAAAATTGAAAATATAATAGGATGATTATTGTATAAAATATGAAGGGGAGGAATTTAGAGATAATCATTGCTCTTGCTATAATTGCATCAGGGGTGACCATACGCCTCATCCCGAATATTCTGTATTATGCCTGGGGCAATGATTACGGTATATACTATTACCTCAGCCAGTCTTTCCTCACGGGAAAATCATTGCTATATCCTCCTAATTCTCCGTGGGGAAATGATGGTTACCAGTATTTTCCTGTAACTTATGTTATTGTCATAGGTGTTCATTATCTTCTGAATATTCCATTGAATGTCTCACTCAGCTATTCAATACCGATTCTTGGAGGATTGACACCATTTCTGCTATACCTCATTTCAAGGGAACTGGGATTCAGCAGGAACATATCAGCATTGGCAGGTTTCCTCCTTGCCGTGAATCCCGTGCAGGTTTACCAGACTTCCCAGGCCAACTATCTCACAACTGGACATTTCTTCCTCCTCCTCAGCATACTCTTTTTCCTTAAATTCCATAAAAATCTTAAGTATGCCATACCTCTAATTGCATCCATAATCCTTCTTATACTGAGCCATCAGCTTTCCACGTATTTCTTTCTGATATCAATCATAGGTATGGTAATATCGGTGAATCTTTTGAGCAATAAATGGAAAGATTATATTCTCTATGATTTCCTGATGATTGAATTCACTGGAACCGCGATGATATCATATCTTCTTCTCAGGATACCATCTATGGTGCATTTCTTCTCCAAGGCACTTCTTGGTCTTGGATACGGTGGTGTTTTAGCCCTGTTCTATGCGTTTTCCATAATACTATTCGCAATACTTCAGAAATGGGACAGCGATGCTTTCAAGAAGAGGGTCGATCATTTCCTTGTTCTCCTGAGGCTGAATATAGATCCTAGAAGAGATATTTACTTAACTGCATTTGCAACGGTATCGATAGTACTGGTACTTCTATTATTCATGGCAGTCGGTTATGTTCCAAAATATATAACCCTCAGCGCAGTTGCAATTTCCCTGCCATTCATTCTCTTTCTGGCGGTTTCCGTTGTAGGATTGAAATATTTCCTGACGGAGAGAAATATTTCTGAGGTCTTTGGCTGGTCCATGGCAATTATAGGGTCCCTGCTCTACAGCATAATTTCAAAGAATACCGTCCTGCTACCGGCAAGGCATTTCGAATACCTTGCAGGACCCTTTTCAATAATTTCTGCATATGTGGTGAATAAATGGTATTACCATTACAAGGATAAAGGGACTCAAAATATATTTTCAGAAAATTACGCAAATGATAAGGTCAGGCTCCTTCCCTCTCCAATTATAGATTCTAAGGGAAGATCATTCTTCTTTGTCAGAAAACAGGTAATCCATTCTTCCGGGAAGAGTTATTCAATAAAGAAGTCTGTTGCAGTTGAGAATGTTATACTCATAGTCATAGTATCAGTTGTCCTGTTAATGGGTGTTTTCAGCTATCCTATAACTTCTGACTTTATTCCTTCCCATACAGAGGCCTTGACATTTGAGGACGAGGCCGTTATTCAATATCTCAATGCAACGGGGAACAGATCGCTTTCAGTAGCCACAGATCATCAAATTGGAATTCTGCTGAAATCCTATGGCTTCACCTCTCCTTTCAACAATCTGTCCATTTTCTGGAACTCCACAAACTGGACACAGGCAATATGGCAAATAGCCGGAGAAAATGGCAGTTATATGCCTGTGGGATACGTTCTCATTTCCACATATATGATCCAGTATGGGGTTTGGGGCTACAACGGCTCCAATAATCCAGATCAGCCACCCATATATCTCAACAGAACTACATTCGGGAAATTCTTCATTCAGCCGTTCGGCCTGCTGTATGAGAATTCTTCACTAACTCAGAATATTTCCAGCTATCTATTCACTGTGAACTGGTCATACATAAATAATTACATGAATTCAAAGGGAATGGGCAATCTATCGTATTTTGAGTATTTATATGAAAAGAAGGAGAATTTTACTGACTCTATCCAACCTTCTCCCATTTCTCTAATTTCTGGACAGCAGAAAGGGTACTCCCCCTCTTTATTTCCTCCCTCACTCTGTTTTCCCTTTCCATCACATCAATTGCCCTGTTTGCTACCTCCTGGGCTTCTTCCTCCGGGATTACAACAACTCCAGAGTAGTCAGCCACAACGTAGTCCCCTGTCCTGATCTTTCTTCCATTTATCTCAATTTCCCCACCTATCTCTCCGTACCCTTTCGGATCTCCGGCATTAGAGGCAACATTCTTTGAAAATGCTGGAAAAGGTATTTTCATGATATCATCGAGGTCCCTTATAGCACCCCATATTATCACTCCCTTAAGTTTCCTGGAAACAGCACTCCAGGTTGCCAGCTCCCCCCAGACGGCATCCTCCCCCCCGTCAGCATCTATGAAAATTATGTCCCCTTCCCTTGCCTTGTCTATTGCTTCTACAGGTTTTGCCCAGTCCCCGTTTACTGTTTTTACAGTCAGGACCCTTCCGGCAATCCTTGTACCAACTTGTATATGAGGGACGAGACCGTGAATTGCACCTCCTCTGTGCATTGCATCAGATACATTGCAGCTTGATACCTTGGAAAGAGCATCTACTATCTCGCTGCTTGAATATTTTTTGTACAGATTGCTAACTTCTGGTTCCAATGTTTTCATGACCTTCTTAATGCCCCTTGTCTCTTCGGTCACATTGGGTGCCTTTATGATTGCACCTCCCACAATCACTATTGAAGCCCCTCTTCTCAGAACATCGGGTATGGATTGCTTGTTCAGCCCTCCTGCTACAGCAACTGGCAATTTGGTAGCCTTCACAACCCTTTCAAGCTCATCCAGTGGATTCTTCCCGATCATCTGCATATCTATTCCAATATGGACGCAGAAGTATTTCACTCCAAGTTTTTCTAGTTCCCTCACCCTTTCCTCCACATTTTCCACCTGGAGTAGATCTATCATTATTTCTGCTCCATATTTTTTTCCAGCCTTTACAGCTTCTGTGATCGTTGGATTATCGCTTATTCCCAATATTGTAACTATCTGTGCACCACTCTTAGCAGCAAGTTCAGTTTCAAAACCTCCAACATCAGCAGTCTTCATATCAGCGACTACAATCTTATCCGGAAAATTTTTCTTTATTTCCCTGATCGCATTCATTCCCTCGCTCTTTATCAGAGGGGTTCCCGCCTCTATCCAATCAGCCCCTCCTTCAACAGCCTCCCTTGCAACCTGTAATGCCCTGTGCAGATTTTCAAAATCCAAGGCCACCTGCAAAACCGGTTCCATTTTTTCACCTATTTTATATGCAGAAATACTACATTAATTTTGGTCACCTTTTTTAACTCTGAAAATAATATTTCAAATTTACTTCACAAAGTCATTTTACCGGATGATGTATTTTCCAGAAAGAGAACTGCATTCAGCATCATCCTATTCAAAGGCATCTCCATACCATACTTCTCCCCCAGTCTAACAATTTCTCCAGATATTGATTCTACTTCCGTCCTCTTTCCATTTAGAATATCCTGAAGCATGCTGCTGACATTCCTTGAAGTCACAGTGCACGTTTCATGAACATCATTCTCAACTTTAAAATCGTATCCATTTTTCTTCATCAGCTCTGAATTTTCTGAGGATATCATTCCTGCAATTGACCAAAGATAAGGATTATCTATTATGGTTCCATTCTTAACTCTGAATATTGCTGTCAGAGGATTTATAACAGAGTTTATTGATGCCTTTCTGTAAATTTCTTTGATTATGTCATCACTCCATTCCGCATTTATTCCAGCCTCCTTGAATACTGAGATATCCAGGTTACCCTTTCCACCAACCTTGAAGTATCCCCTTCCTGTTATCTCAACGGTTCCCTTTTCAATTCTTCTCCCGGCCCATGTTGTCACTGCATAGAATTTCTCCATTCCCTCCATTTCAATTGCAAGATGTTTAAGGCCATTCTGCATGAAGAGTACTTTTCCCTTGGGCCTGTATTCATCAAGTGCACTTTCCAGATCGTAAGATTTTACTGCAATTATTGTCAGTTCCGCTTCCCCCAGTCCACTTGAAACCAGAACAGGAATTTTCTCTTCCCTTTCACCTTCCCTCACTCTTATGAATCTATATTTTTCCACATCCTCTTCCCTGACGATCAGCAGAACATCATTTTTCTTATGGAGGTAATAATAGAGAATTAAACCAATTGCTCCTGGACCGATGATATTTATTTTCATTGGATCGCTGCTGAATTCAGAGCATTCCTTCCTTCCAGGAATGCCCTCTTGTTTATTTCCATGAATCTGGAACCAAATGATTCTTCCACTGCTCTCATAATGCTTTCCTCCCTAAGTTCCAGAAGCCCGGATGCATAAAGTGCTCCGAGCATAACCATATTCACGCTCTTCTTGTTACCAAGTTTAAGAGCGATGTCATCTGCCTCAATCCTGATGACTCTGTATTTAGAAAGTATTTCCTCTATATCCTTCTCCGGATAATCCTGAGCATTTCTTATTAGCGTGATTGGATGTATCTTTCTCTGATTTATTATTATTATCCCATCTTCCTTCATCTTCCCTATATTCCTCACTGCTTCCATTTCCTCAAATGCCACTATAACATCCGCACTTCCGTTTGGAATGATTGCGTTCCTGTAGTCCCCTATTCTCAGGTCAACTGATATTCTGCCACCCCTCTGTGCCATTCCGTGAAGCTCTGTCATCATAGCATTCTTTCCCTCTATAACAGCAGCCCTGCCTACTATGTTCGAAACAGTGATAACACCCTGCCCTCCTATTCCTGCGAATACTATGCTTGTCATTGCTGTTTCACCTCTATTGCATTGAACGGACACACAAGTGGCTCTGAACAAACTGAACATCCGTCACACAATTCAGGGTCTATCTTCACTCTGCCGTCCTCTATGTAAAAAGCTGCACATGCAAAGTTCTTGACACAGTTATAGCACAATTTGCACTTGTCCTGATTGACTTCATAGACTTTCATCTCATCCTGCCTTTTAACCCTGTCTGCCTCAAGAGCGCAGTCCCTCTTGCTTATTATGACAGAAAGCTCCTTTGAGTCTAACGCCTTCCTGAATGTTGCAAGTGAATTATTGAGGTCATATGGGTCCATTTCATAGATATTCTCTATTCCTATTGCCCGAACTATGTTCTTTATGTCAACCCTTTTCATTCCCTCTGTGTGTTCAGGGGTTGGCTGTCCACCCGTCATGGCAGTTGTTGAATTGTCCAGGATTACAAGGAGAAAATTATGATTGTTGTGATATGCATTTATGAGGGCAGGAATTCCTGCGTGGAAAAACGTGCTGTCTCCTATGAATGCCACAACCTTTCCATCGACGTTGTAGGTGAATCCATTGGCTGATCCTATGGAAGACCCCATTGAAAGCAAAAAATCCCCCAGGGAATAAGGTTCATAGTATCCAAGGGTATAGCATCCTATATCAGTTGGTGCCACAAAATTCCTGATTCCCTTCTGCCTAAGTGCTATTTTCGCTACGTAGTACGTGGCCCTGTGAGGACACCCTGGGCACAAGGCCGGTGGCCTCTGGGGCATATCATAATTTTTACCTTTCTCTATATAGTTAATTCCATAAATACCAGCAAGGATCTTTGAGACACGATCAACATTCATCTCATACGATTCAGGCACTTTTCCGTTGAGCTTGCCATATACCTCTTTAACTATATGATTTACAGCCATCCGTGATAGAACCTGTTCCTCTATGAGAGGGCCGCCTTCTTCAAGGAATATTATCTTTTCTGAGTTTGTGATTTCCCTTTCCAACGCATCCAAATCCAGGGGAAAGCTCGCCCCTATTTTCATTACTCTGAATTGTTTCCCAATATTCCCTCCGGCTTCCTCTATATAATTGTAGGAAGAGCCTGAGGTAATGATAAGGTCCTTTCCCTCACCTTCAATTCTGTTGAAAACTTTCGAATACCCCTTTTTTATGAAAAGATCCAGTCTTTCCTTTATTTTCCTCTGGGCTGCATAGGCATTTTCTGGAAGAAGAACCAGTGACGCGGGATCCCTTTCAAATTTTCCATTCTTCTTCTCCTTAGGTTTGGAAAATTTCACTGGCGCCCTTACGTGGGAAACCCTCGTAACGCTTCTTATGAGCACAGGATGTTTTATCTCCTCTGAAATGTCAAATGCTGCGACAACAAAATCCTTCAGTTCCTGAGGACTGGATGGTTCCAGCACTATCATCTTGGCAAATTTTCCCAGAAACCTGTTATCCTGCTCATTCTGGGAAGAATGCATCGATGGGTCATCCGCAGAGAGTATGACCATACCGTTTCTAACTCCTGTGCCTGCCAAGGATACAAAGGAATCCATCGCTACGTTCAGGCCCACGTGCTTCATGAATACAAAAGATCTCTGCCCTGACTCAGAAGCTGCTGCTGCGACCTCAAGAGCAACCTTCTCGTTTGTGGAGAACTCAAATTTTATCCCCATCTTGTTTGAAATTTTAAAGAGTATGTCACCTATTTCAGAACTTGGAGTACCAGGGTAGGTGGCTGCGACTCCAACTCCAGCCTCGTAAAGACCCCTGACTACAGCCTCATTTCCAAGCAGGAACTGAATTTCCCCTTCTTTCCCGAGGAGTGTTTCTTCCTTCAAATTCAATTACCTTCCTTTTTAAGGAGGAGCTCCCATCTCTCATTGACAAAATTCTGTATTTCCTTTATCTCTTCATCCCTCAGGTGGGCAAACCTCCCCTGTATTTTGAGATATTCCTCAACAGGCACAAATTTATTTGTCTTGTAAAGGCTGAACTGCCCATTCTTATATTCATAAAGGGGAAATACCCTTGTTTCCACAGCAAGCCTTGATACTTTTATGGTATCTTCGGAATTGTGATACCATCCTGGTGGGCAGGGAGAAAGAATCTGAATGAATTTTGGGCCCTTGATTTCCTTTGCATTCTTGACTTTCCTTATGAGGTCTTCTGGAAAAGCCACTGAGGCAGTGGCCACGTATGGGACACCCTGGGCCATCATTATATCCGCTACAACCTTTTTATTTTCCTTCTTGAAAGTCCTGTCCTTACCAATTGGAGTGGTTGTTGTCCATGCACCGAATGGAGTGCTCCCGCTTCTCTGTATCCCGGTGTTCATGTAGGCTTCATTATCATACATTATGTAGAAAACGTTGTGACCCCTTTCCATGGCTGCGCTCAGAGCCTGGAGGCCTATATCTGCGGTTCCGCCATCTCCTGCAAAACCTACCACGTTGTAATCCTCCTTGCCTTCTATGTCAAGTCCCTCCCTTATACCTGATATTGATGCTCCTGTTGCAGCGAATGGAGTGTAAACCATGGGAACCTTGAGAACCTCAGCAGGATAATTTCCAGGGATAACTGCCCAGCACGATGCCGGTACAGATACCACTGTTTTCTCTCCTAAAGCCTTGAGAACATAACGCATTGCTAGCACTGCACCGCATCCTGCGCAGGCTGCGTGTCCTGACATCATGAATTCTTCCTTTGGTATTGAGGTGGGCATTTCACTTACCTCCCACATTTATCCATTCCATCGAATCCCCTCCATCAATCAGCCCCTCATACATCCTCTCATAATCCTTTACCCTTATGTCCCTGCCTCCGAGACCTATAATGTAATTCTTCATTGGAACGTCAGTCTTGTTGTAAACCGATGTCACCACATCCTCATATACCGCTCCTCTCTGGCCGAACGTTATACTCCTGTCAAGAACCCCTATTCCCTTGAGCCCCTTAATTGATTTCAGAATTTCCTCTGCCGGGAATGGCCTGTAAAAGAGTATTCTTATGAGCCCGACCTTCATACCCCTTTCCCTGAGTTTTCTCACTGTATACTTTCCTGTTGAGGACATGCTTCCCATAGTTATGAGGGCATAATCCGCATCCTCCATCATGAAATTCTCAATCAATCCAGGAAAATCTGCATTGAATTTATCATTGAATTTCTTTGTTTCCTCTTTCACCACGTCCAGGGCTTTATACATTGAATCCCTCATATCCTTCTTCAGCTCCATGAATGGACCATCAGGAGGCATCAGTGAGCCGTATCCCAGTGGATTCTTCAGATCTATGCTGAACGGTAAATTTAGATCACCAACGTAGTCATAAGCATCGCTCTCATCCCTTATTATGACAGGTTCTGAAGTATGTGAAAGAGTGAATGCATCCTGCATACTCATTATTGGAAGCATCACATTCTTATTTTCCGCAACCTTGTAACCGAGTAGTATGCTATCCATAGCCTCCTGGTTTGATTCGCAATAAACCTGCATCCATCCTGTATCCCTCTGCGTGATGCTGTCAGTTTGATCAGCCCATATGTTCCAAGGAGGACCAATTGCCCTGTTCACTACGGCCATAAGAACGGGTAGCCTTGAGCCCGCGACCCAGTGGAGCATCTCGTGCATATAAAGAACTCCGTGGGATGATGATGCAGTGAAAGATCTAATCCCAGTCACTTCACTTGTCATTGTTGAAGCCATTGCACTGTGCTCACTTTCCACCTCTATAAATTTGGCTTTAATCTTGTCATTGGCAACCATATCAGCCAGTTTTTCGACTATTGCTGTCTGAGGAGTTATCGGGTAAGCGGATATGAATTTCACCCTTGCCAGCTTAACACCTGTGGCGACAGCCTCATTACCTGTCATTATCTCTCTTGTAATATTCTGAGATTTCATTTATCCTCGCCCTCCCTCACCATTTCTATAGCATCAAACGGGCATTCGTTTGCGCAAATTCCGCACCCCTTGCAGTGGTCATAATCTATGAATGGAGCCTCCATCTTCTTAATTCTATCAGCTGGGGCATCATAATCAGGATTCTCATTTATATCAATAGCCACATCCGGACAGAATTTCCAGCATATCATGCATCTTGTGCATTTTGAGTAATCTATGACTGGTTTTGATGTTCTCCAGGATGATGTTTTTATGTTGGTTGTGGGATAATATGCAGTTGGAGTCATGACCATTTAGACCACCTCCACTTCTTCATATGCCTCTTCAATTGCATTTACATTCTCATTTATCTTTGAAGGTGATATATCCCTGACTGCACCCTTCATTGAATCCACTGATACTATTCCACTTACCTTTGCGAATGCTCCAAGTATTGCAGTGTTAACTATTGGGTGAGAAGGATCGCCGAGATGGTTTTTCAGAGCTATGCTCGTTGCGTCCACATAAGCCACCTTGAAACCATTGCTGCTCTCGAAATCGCCCTGCTTTCCATTTATCAAAACCAGGCCATGCGGTTTCAATCCCTCTGTCACATTCACCAGTTTTAACAGAGATTTATCAAGGAGGATGACAGCATCAGGCTCATATATCTGGCTTCTGAGCTCTATCTTTACACTATCAATTCTTGTGAAAGCGGTTACGGGTGCACCCCTTCTTTCCGTCCCATAAAAAGGAAATGTTGTTACCCATTTATTCTCCTTAAAAGCGGCCATAGCTAGCATTTTTGATGCAGTTACAGCTCCCTGTCCACCTCTTCCGTGGAACCGGATTTCATACATTCCTTACACCATTCCGGAATCGCAAGATCGTATAAAAGATTATTTGAAGTAACTTTGGGGAAAATCAATATTAACCCGATTGATAATATGAGAAATAGATGGATTTACGCTTTTTCATGGAAGAGATAATCAGGAGGATGGGTTACAGAACATATCCAGGGTACCCACCTGAATACATTTGGATAGATCACGGAGATAATACTGGAGAGGTTGTCTTTTTAATGGAAAACAATGATATTGAGAAGCTCAGAGAGTTCTATTCTTCCACGCTGAATTACCCGGGAGAAAAATATGTTTTTATTCTAATTGATGATGACAGGGAAATACTTTCATACTGCAAGAGCAAGGGCCTAATAGGAATAAGAAAGGATGCCGTTGCTTCACTCGTCGGAAGAAGCATAATCGATATGCATCTGACAAGAGGCAAGGATAGAATTGTTGAGAAAGAGGAGGGAGAGGACTCAATTTACGTTTATCTGGAGGAGGGGAACAATCCAAAATTCATAAAACCTAATATTACTGGGGAAGATGTTTCAAAGGCAATAGGTTTAAAGGCTGAACTGCTGTTCATACCCTACTATTTCTTCTCCTATTCACTCAATGTACTGGAAGGGGGGCTTTATGAAAAGAAGGAGGGGATACTTATGGTAAACTCTGTCAATGGAAATATCAGCGAATCTATAAATGGATATGAGGTCATTGATGGATGGCCCACGAAATTCAGGGAGATAGAGCCAAAGTGGGAGGTAAACTCTTCAATGGAAAAAGTGAGAAGATGGATTCAGGAGAATATGGAGAGGGAAATTATGGTGGAAGAGGAATCTAAATTTTTCATCGTATTTTCGAGGAAGAAGGTGAAGCCTTTAGACGAAACAATCAAGATAAAATATAACAGCACCTACCTTTACCCCATCTATAGTTCATCTGCCCTTGTCATGGATGGGTTCACCGGTGAGATAAAATCTGTTACAGATTTCATATAATTGCATTCTATTCTTTCAGCTTTTAACCTTCTTGATTTCTTCATTTTTCAGTGCAATATCAATGGTAATCAAATTTTGATGAAAAAAGATAATAATCAGTTTATTATAATGAAATGGATTCCCATGCAAGAGGCCAGTGGCTCAGATTTAAAATTCATAATAAATTATGTGAAAGGAAAAAGAGGTATGGTAGGGATAAAAGCAATGCTGAAGAATATAAATTCAGGATCTGTGCTTTTATCAGATATTGATGAGATTGGATCTACCGCAGGTTATTCGGAGGATATCTTCAAAAAGGTAATAGAGGCAGCTGCAGTTGCCCTTGGAGGTGACATGAACACGAGACTGAACCAAATAGGATATGCTCTGGGTGACAGGGCTAAAATGACAAGATTCGTAGCAAAATTATCCACAGCAAAGCAGGTAATAAAGATCCTGGAGGACAGATTGATAACTGAAATCCCGTATGTTAAATCTTCAGTTCAGGAAATTTCAAAGCATATCATAATATTAAGGGTTACCGCGAGAAAGAATGGAGAGAATTTTCTCCAGGTCGCAGACGGTTATATCACCGCCGTTCTTGATCAGCTCAATAAGTCTATGACTGTTTCCGATAAGAAAATGGATAAGAATGAATTAGTTTACAAATTCACTCTTGGAGAGAAGGATCAAGAATGACTGTTCTGAAATCTTCACTGGATGGTAAGGTCCTTTTACTTACAATAAACAGACCAGAGAAGAAAAATTCTCTTACTATGGAGGTCGTGGAGGAAATATACAAGGCTCTCAGGGAAAATAATG
This sequence comes from uncultured Thermoplasmatales archaeon, assembly GCA_964541025.1. Lineage (GTDB taxonomy): Archaea > Thermoplasmatota > Thermoplasmata > Thermoplasmatales > JAGDXO01. The sequence goes on along the minus strand of CAZIOW010000003.1, from coordinate 38,364 downwards.
GATATAGAGTTATTCTCATTAAAGGAGAGGGAGGATTCTTCTCTGCCGGTGCAGATGTTTCAATATTCAAAGATCTCAGCGGGAAGGATGCTGAATCATTTTCTAAGAGAGGCAATGAAATAATGGATATGATACAGAACAATAATGCAATATCGATAGCGGCTGTCATGGGTGGAGCCTACGGAGGAGGTCTTGAGCTTGCCCTCAGCTGCGACATCAGGATAATTTCTCCAGATACAAAGTTGGGGCTAACGGAGATAAATCTAGGCATTTTCCCTGGATGGGGAGGAATAAAGAGGGTAAGTGCACTTGTTAATAAGGGGTTCGCGAGGTATATGGCTCTCACCGGAAAGGTACTGACTGGAAGGGAGGCATACGAGAGGGGAATAGCTCAGATACTATCTGAAAATGTTGAAAGGGATTCCATGGATCTTGCTCAGTCCCTTGCAGATAAATCAGAAGAAAGCGTCAAGAGGATAAAGAAGCTCCTTTCTCAGGACATATATTCAGGAGATATGGAAAGCAGGTTTTTCGGGGAAGTTATAGAGTCAGAAAAATCCAGGGAACTGGTTCAAAAATTTTTGAACAGATCAAAATAAAAATTCAAGATAAAGTGAGTGAAGGTTTTCCAGGATAAGCTTTCTTCATTCTTCCTGCGGGAATCTCTCCGTTGATTTCAATTTCTACATTCAGCATTTTTTTCAGGTCTTCCCTGTACTTTTGGAGGATTTCAGTTTCATTCCTTACACCTGTTTTCATATCACCCTTTTTTATCAGTTGCAGTACAAATTCTCTCTCTTCACTGTTCAGTTCCCTCATAATATTCTTCCCCTCCTTCCTGTATCTTTCCAGAATATCCCATTTCCAGTCTTCTGCAGTATTTATTGTCAGCTTGGAATGTTTATCCTGCGATATTTTCACTATATTCCTGTAATCCTCGATCACAGATTCAATAAACATCCACTCCCTTTCATAATCGTCATAAGAATTATCTGGTTCAGGGTAATTCTGGAGGCTTGCGAAATTATTCCCTCCATAGATGCTGTGGACCTCCTCTGATATGTATGGGATGATAGGGGATAGTGAAAGAGCCCACTTGTCAGCAATTTTTCTTACGACCCTAAGTGTCCTTTCTGTCCCGGCAAAATTCTCAAGATCCCTGATATCGTTTAGAGTGTTGAAGAACAGCTCAACTGATGCATCCCTTATCTTCATTGACTCGAAAGACTGCTTTGCCTTCGCCAATCTCCTGTTGAATCTGGCTATGAGCCATAGGTCCCTTTCCTCTGGCTCCCCATTTACCTTAGAAGCATCAGAGACAAGCTCAAAGAAGCGCTCCATCTTCTTAGTATAATTATCTGCTTCATTTGATCTCCAGTCTACATCGTACCAAACATCCGCATTAGAAGCAAGATAAAGCCTGAACAGATCTGCTCCATATTTTCTCTTTACAGTGAGCAGAGGGATCACGTTCCCCTTGCTTTTTGCCATCTTCTGCCCCTCTGAGATCACTATTCCCCCAGTTGAAATACCAACAGGCCAGTATTTTTCGGGAAAGATTGCTACGTGCTGGAAAAGGTAGAATGTAAGGTGGTTTGAAATGTGCGGATAGCTTGTGTGCCTCAAATCAACTGGATACCAGAATTCAAATTCCTTCCTTGCCTTTTTCGCAATTTCCATTATATGTTCATTCTTCCCATCAATTGAGTCCTCGCCGAGGAAAATGAAATTGAATATTGAGTCATCAATATTCTCATAACCTATTTTCCTGAGGTATCTGATGATTGGATATAGTGAGGTGTAAATTGTCGAATCACTAAGACTTTCAATGATCCATTCCCTGTCCATTGGCAATCTTGTCCCCAGTCCTCTCCTTCTCGCGCATGGCCTTTCCCTTATCCAGTCAACCATCTGCAGAAACTGAGATTTGAGAGGTTCAGGTTTGAGTTCCATTCTATTTATTAGTTCTCTCACCTTCTCTTTCCATTCAGCCTTTGAATAGTCAATGAACCACTGTCCATTTATTATTGCCACTATTACCCTATCGCCTTCTCTGGTGAACGCTTTTCTGGAGGTCTCATAAAATTTGATCGCTATTCCCCTGGATATGAAATCTTCCACTATCTGATCCTTTATCTCCCTGATATATTTCCCCTTGTACTCCCCCTTTGCAATCTTTCCGTGGTAGAATTCCTTTTCATAAAGGTATTTTGTTGCCTCTTCAAGTTTTTCCCTGTCACTGAGGCTGGATATGTTGAACTTTTTCATTATCTCATCCATTCTTTCCTCCTCATCCATCTCAATGACCTTGATCGTTTCCAGATTAACCCCGGCATCCTTTAGAGCGACATAATCCCATATCGAGTGGTATGGAACTGAGTAGACTATGCCGCTTGCATTGTCCGGATCAACAAATTTTCCTTCAATTATTGGTATAGATCTCCTGTGCAGAGGCTCAGTTGCTTCCTTGCCAATCAATTCCCTTCCCTTTATCTCGCCAGTCTTTTCCACTTTGAGCTGGTACCTGAGCTTGTTGAAACCTTCATTGCTAGCCACGAATTTTTTATTGTTGAATGTGAAAATAGAATAATTTGATTCAGGATTCACGAATAAATTTGTAACACCCTCCAGCGTTTCCGGTCTGAGCGATGAAGCTAGAAGATTGTAATCCTTCATTTCAAACATGACAGAGACGAATTCTGTGATAGATACCTTATCTGTGTCCCCTTCCTGAATATCATCTTCGCCTACAGGATTACCGTCGCTTGGTGAGTATAGCAATGGATAATCGCCCTGCTTGAGATATCCCTTTTCCATCAGCTTCCTGAATTGCCATTCCACAAATTTGTTGTATATATTTTCTCCTGAGTTGAACTGTCTTGTCCAGTCTATGGACAGCCCAAGATTTTTAAAATCAAGGATAATTTTATTTGCAAAGTAATTTGCAATATTTTCAGGTTTAGAGAATTCATAAACCTTTTCTGGATCGTCTCCGTATAATTCCATATAGGATTTGTAAAGGTCTATTGTCGCCCTATCTCCCTTTTCAATTTTTTTGCTGAATGCAAGGATGGGTGTACCTGAAATGTGGAATGCCATTGGAAAGAGGACGTTGTAGCCGCTCATTCTCTTGAATCTGGCAAATATGTCGGCTATGGTATATGTTCTCCCGTGACCTATATGAAGGGCACCATTACAGTATGGATATGGTACCGTAATTAAAAATTTTTTACCCCCCATGCTTGGCTCATAAATTTTCCCTTGGTCCCATAATCTCTGCCATTTATCCTCAATGGACTGATAGTCATATTCCATAATATCACCTATATTATCATAACTGCGGCCGCTATTACTGTTGTCCATTCATTTACACCCTTTACGACAGCAGATGCTGTTATATTATTTGTCATCAATATAGCGTCATTTAGCTTGAACTTTCCAGTTTCCTTGTCTGTTTCCAAATAAGAATCAAGGCCCATTGTACTGGCCAGCATTTCTGCCGCCAGTTCCTCCGCAAATTTGCCCGCTGATTCTGCTGTCTCTCCATAACTGTGATGCTCGCTGAGATAGCCATACATAGTCCTGTTTCTTGGTATTGCAAGGCCGACTGACGCCGTTATCAACCTTGAAAGCTCGTTGGAGCTGTTTCTGGCAAGGACAAGAAATAATATCTGACCCGCCTTCAGTTCACTAAGCCCCTCTTCTCTATCTATTATTTCAGCGTAAGGAGGAAAAATTGAGCTCACTTCCACTAGATTATACTTCGCTATCCCTGCATCTCTGAGAGCATTTTCGAAGGAACCAAGCTGGCTCTTATGTGTGCCAATTCCCTTCGTGAAGAATATTTTGCGGGGGATCATGTTGGACATTGGAAGGTTATGATTATCTCACTTTAATTCTTTACTATTTTTTAAAAAGGAAAATAAGTTCCATAAGCTCTATAAATTTCTTCTTCTTGAAATTTAACAGAAATTCCATTATCAATTTTATCATAAATGTGGATTAAAAAAAGTATTTTATAGGCGGTAATATTAAAACTAAAATGCCGGTACTTTCCAGCCTATTCAAAATCTTGATTGTTGGACCAAGGGGTTCAGGCAAATCAAGTCTCCTTTGCAGGATAGTTTTCGATTCATACGGGGATTGCTCTATCGGTACCGGACAGTTTTATAGAACTAATCCGATAAATCTTAATGGGAAACCAGTCACATTATTGCTGAAGGAAGTGAATACCCTTCCTACATCCGAAAAAACTGCTGGATTTATAATTGTTCTAGATTCAAATAATGAGCTCGATTATAACCAGCTTCCAGGAATACTGGAAATGGTTGGAGATAGGAAGATCATCATAGCAATCAATAAATCTGACCTTCACTACAGTGCATCATTCTGGGTGGAGGATGTTATAAAATTGCTTGGAAATAGAAAAATCCAGGTGATACCTGTATCCGCTAAGAATGGAGAGAATATTAAACAGCTTCAAGAAGCAGCGGCCAAATTGGTGGTATCTTGAAATGTATACTGGGCACAAAAGAGGCAAAAGAATTATAATAGATGATGAAAAAGCATCCTCAACTTTGAGAAATAAGGGTTTCAAAGGCATTAACCACGGAGAAAAGTTATCATTGGATTTGATTTCTTCTTACTATCTCTATTCAAAGAGGAAGATTGATATATATTCTGGAAGCAGGAAATTGACTGAAAAGGAGATATTGTCATCAATTGGAAGCAATATTTTCCTCTTTCACGCCTACAGATTTTTGAGAGAGAAAGGATATAAACCAATAATCAAAAATAATTCAATATACGTTAAAGGTAAGAAAATTCCTGTGATAAGATATCCAGAATTCATTGTTTTCAGTGATTTTAAAAGGTTTCCAACTCTGGTGATTGTGGTCGATGATGATGGAGATTGCATTCTTTATCAGATGGAAAAATTCAATTTCAATAGTAAAGAAATGCAAAAACTTAAGGATACTGGTGATTTTCTTAAAAAATTGAAGCAGGAAGAACTCACCATTAAATCTGGATCAAAATATGGCTCTGATTACAGGATTTATGAGGATGAAAAGACCCATGCAAAGTACCTTCTGAACATAGAGAATAAGCTGAGCACCAAGGACCTTGTAGCAAGAGTTAGGGTCGCTCATTCCGTTAAAAAGACATATGTTCAAGGATATGAAAAATCTGGATTGAAATTTCTAGTTATTAAATGGATCACCGTATAGGTTTTATTTTAACTGGAAATTTTTTAAGTTTATTTCCGCAGTGCGGGCATTCGGTGTAATTGATATCATAAACATTTCGGCAGCCTGTGCATTTATATTTCCACACTATTTCATTCTTGATCTTCTTTGATTTAAATGATTCATAATCTATTCCAATTACTCTGCAAACATTCTGTATTGCCAGGTCATTTGTCAGAATGGATGCTGAAATCTGTATTGCAAGAGCAATTACTTCCACATCAGTATCACTTAGCTGTTCGCTGTCTCCTGTTTTTTTTGCAACATCCTTTGCCACCTTTATATTCTCAGGACTGGGTGATAATATTTTTAGAAAAGTTGATCTCAACTCCAATTCATCCCTCATTTTTTTACCTCTGACTTCTTGCATCACGGAATTGGTCGTGTAATATTCATTGTGGGAATCAGGAAGAAAACCATTGAAAAATGATGAAGAATCAACTACAATTTTCATTTTTCTCTTCCCCTGAAGTAATCGCATTCTATTCTCAACAGGCATATTTCACATCTCGGTTTCAATGGTTTACATATGTTTTTACCGAATTCCACAAGATATGAATTTACTTCATTCCACCTATCTTGCGGCAGTTTTGACTTTAATTTAAATTCCATTTCCTCTGGATTTTTAGCTCTGACTACCCCAATCCTGTTAAACACTCTGAATACGTGGGTATCTACAGCAAGCCCATAGCCCTTAAAACCATACGAAATAACAATGTTTGCTACTTTCCTCCCCACCCCGGGGATCTTGAGTAATTCTTCCATCTTGTCAGGAATCTCATTGCCGAAATCTTCAACAATCATTCTTGAAGCTCTTATTACATTCTTGGCCTTCTGTCTGTAAAAACCAACAGGTTTAATTAATGATTCCACTTCCTTTTCATCCGCTCTCGAAAGTTCTATCGGATTTGAAAACTTGCAGAAAAGCCTCATGCTTGCCCTGTCTGTTGTTTCATCCTTTGTTCTCGTTGAAAGTATACCTGTTATCAGAATTCGCCAAGGATCATCCCATAATCCAATGTGTGGTGATGCCATTTTCTTTATTTTATCAATCACATCTATGATGTCCTTCAATGCCATCTGAATTTAATGGAATATTAAAACTAGATGTTCCTCAATTTAGTATTTTTTTATGCAAGAGAAATTCTACATTCCACTCAGCAATCATATCATCTCTTCTATACTGAATAAGAATTCCCCTATTCATCTTATCAAACCATAGGGACAAATCAGAAACAAATGATTATTTTTCGTTACAATGTAAAAATTTAAGTCTAGATTTATTTCTTAAGATAAAAAAATTGAAGAAATATTTTTATAAGATATCATCTATATGTATTTATGGAAATGAAAAACAGGGGAGTTCTTCCAATTTCCAAAATACTGGCAGCGATTGATGGTTCCAAACCTTCTATGAGGGCACTTGATATGGCCATCAGCATTGCTAAATTGATGAAGGACATGGAGCTGAATATTATTCTTGTTGTTCCTTACCCTGTTCAGTATATAACAGGTGAAAACCCCACAGGAGATATGACTCTCCTTGAACGCCTTACGACCCTGAAGGAAAAGGGCGAGAGCATTTTGAATCAGGCAAAAGATTATGCGGTTTCAAATGGAGTGATGAATGTTCACATTTTCCTTAGGCAGGGGGACCCGGCAAAGGAAATTCTGGAACTTGCGAAGGATAAAAATCCAGATCTGATTGTTATAGGGAATAGAAGAAGGGGATTCATCAGAGGGGTATTCCTCGGTTCTGTGAGCCAGAGGGTGGCAGCAAATTCAGAATGTGCTGTCCTGGTAGTTAAATAATTTTTTTATATCTGATATCATTATTAATTCATGAAGGAATTTACAAATTTTAGCCTTAATGAAGGGTCTCATGTTATAATTTATTTGAGAGCAGGTAACGAAATTAAGACTCTGGAAGGAACATTTATGGGAGTGTCCGATTCCATGCAGCCCCTGGTTTACGTGAAAAGCGGTAACAAAAATTTTCTTATCAATATGCTTGACATAATATATATTGAAACAGACAATACTCTTGAAAAGGTGGAAAATAGTAAAAAGATGGATTATCTCGTATGATCGAGGGATAGAATTAATACACTGGAAGGAAATGGCATAAAATTTTTTTATGATATTCTATTTAAGAAATGTTGAGGATTGCCATTTACACAAAAAATTTCAGGGTTTATTACAGGATGATATCCCTTTTCAAGAAGATGGAAATCCCATTTTCTTCCATTACAGAAGGTGCCGATCTCAAGGCATATGATATTGTTTTTTCTGATGAGTTCATTGAAGAGAAAAATGTAATTGTTACAGACGGATCTGATGAGTTCAGGATCAGGCAGGTCATATATAAATCGAACACAAAAGAAATAGTTGTAGGTATTGATCCCGGGCCAACTCCAGGTATTGCAACTCTGGCCGATAATTATGTCATAGATAAAAGAAACATATACAATTTTGAGGAGATCAGGAAATATGTTGAGGATGTTCACAGCCAGTGCAGATACAAAGATTTCAAAATTAAGGTTGGAAACGGAGACAGAATGAACAGGGATAAAATAATAAAGGCGCTGAGGGGGTTTCACTACTTTCTTGTAAATGAAAAAGGTAGTTCAAAAACAATAAAAAGAGGTAATGATTGGGAAGCAGCAATTAATATAGCAATGAGTGATAAAATAATGTGATTTCTATTTCTTCCACTTTGGCCTGTTCCTCCTCGAATAATAGCTTCCTATGAAAATGACGACGATTATTATTACTAGAAAAGCAATAATACCTGCATATATGTAATTCATGTTTGGATTTCCTGATTGAATTTTAATGCTGTACTCCGGGCCATTTACAAATTTAACTATTGGATTATTGATATTTATTGATACTGTGTACACACCCGGTGACAAAGTTCCTGAGAGCCACTTATATGTAACATTTTGAGTGGAGTTCGCGGTCAAATTTACCTCAGATGCGCCGACGTATTTACCATTGACATAGAATGAAACATTAAGTCCTTCCACAGCAAATTTGGATGGATTCTTTATTACTGCATGAAGCAGGGTATACTTCACAACGTTAACTGGTACTGTCTCGTTATAATAGAACACTGCACCATCTAGAGATGCTCTTACCTGGAAGAATAGGAGAAGTGTAGTTGGCACTGATGGAGCTGTCATATTGAATGTAATTGGTGCAAATGTTCCATTTATGTATTGTGGACTAACAGGTGATGCTCCTGTCAAATTGTATCCTGTTGGTATCATTACCAATTCATATTGAGTGAATATGTGATTCACATCCACTGTATATGTGAAATTGGACCCTTCTGCAACCTGAGATGGCCCGCTAATAGTTATTGAACCAGAAGCTATGCTTACGTTGCTTGCACTTGCAAAACCAGAAAATACGCTGATAATTATCAGTCCAATTATCATGAATGATAACGTTTTATTCATGCCCTTGCTCGCCTCCTGAAAAGAATCATAGAAATTCCTACTGCAAGCACTATGAATGCTGAGAAACCGTAAATATAATAGTCCTGTACAGTGGCAGAAAAGTTCTGAAGCCCTGTTCCCTGAACATTTGCATATTTAATGGACAATGCTGGTAATGAAGGTACTACCTTTATCACCTTGCTATAGTTCATGTAGTTGACTGCCACATAAATTGTGGCACCATTTATATCATTTACAGATGATCCTTTTATGACGAGTGTCGTGTTATTGAAATTTGATGGTTTCAGGGTGATATTATAATAATTCATTCCATCAATTGTTACGTTCAGACCTGTTTTTATAAGATATGGTGAATTCAGTATTGATAGCGTGACATTCATGTTGGAATTACCAGCATTGGTTATTTTAAGTGGCAAATAAACAGCTCCATTCGCTATCCTGCCGCTGGTATCATTAACTGCAATCTCTATATTATTGATAGTCGGCACAGTTACATTAACGTAAATATCCTGATAAGTGGAAGCATACATGACTCTCACATCAAGTGAGTAGCTGCCACTTGGCTGGCCGGCTGGAACTTTTATGTATACTGTATCAACCCCATTTGAATGAGGTAGAAGTGTCATAGATGCTCCAGAGATTTCAAAGTTGGAAGCATTTTCAATTGTGAATGTTAGCGGTATGTTTGAATTGCTCTGAATGATGAGCGGGAAACTGTAATTCTGGTTAGGTGAAATGGTTGGGCTTCCCGCCATTGAGATCAGACTTACCTTGACATTCTGATTTATTTCGAGATCAAAAGTAGCAGATGATATTCCATTTACCGTTACCGGCTGTACGAAGGAATAATTGTTTATTGTGCCATAATAAATACCCTTCGCTGATCCGGTGAAATTGTATGTTCCATTTGGAAGGTAAATTATACCAGAAGATGGAATGGCAAAATTAATCTTGCCTTCTATTGCAATATTCCCGCTGTAGCTTGAATTATTGAGATAGGTACCATAAGATAGGGGATAAGCCCTTTGTAACGTGATATTAAGGTATAGTCTCTGAGAATTGACGTTCATATATCCTATGAAAGAGTTGCTGCCATAATTAATGTACAATGCGTACAACCCATATCTTAGAGTGAGTGGATTCCTTGTAACTATCCCACTGGCATTCTCGGGTCCCTGGACTATATATCTGGCTCCTGAAACTAATGTCCCATTCACATATGAGTTAAGATATATCTGTGATTTCAGCTCCTTAACTGTTGCATTTAGGAATATATTGGAGTTTGAAGAGATGTAAGCAGAATACGAGGCATAAAATTCAAAGGAACTATTGAGGTAGGTGCTTACGGAGAAGTTGTAAAAGCCAGCAGGCAGATAACCCTGCAACTGACTCCAATATATTGAGCCGTATTGGGAGCTTATCATTATTTTAGAATTTATATTTGAATTTACGCTAACTAAATATGCCTGCTGAAGTACCGGGTATACTGTTGTATTCTCAAATAGATTAATATTTTCAATTGCAGCCATGCCATTCGAAACCTCATATATCGTGTAATTTCCAGGTGGAAGGAAAGACATTGGAGAGGATGATACCAAATTTTTCCCACTGAATATTTCCACAATCCCCCCAGTTCCGACAAATAGCATTGCCTTCAGTGTAAGGTCAATTGAAATGTACTGCCCGTTGAGAACAGACTGGATCCCGATTTCATTTATTGAAGATGTCACAGATAGATTATCGGCCCTGAATGATATCTTGTATACTCCTGGGAGCACGCTGATATTCATAATATGGGAAACGTTGAGTTCATAGTTCTGCGCCCCGGACATTATCATTGTTATTTTATAGTCACCTGTATAATTCATTTCCACTGTGACATTCACAGGAAGAAGCTTCAGAGATATATTCTTACTGTTGATGCTGCTGACAGAATAGCCGGGTGCAATATAATTCACATACTGAGGAGCCACACCATCTGGAAGGAATAGGTTGTACTTCTCTCCAGTCGTAACAGGGTACTCAAAGTAGGGCTGGTTATCAACAATTGCAACTGCAAGGCCTTTAACGGTCTGACTGTTATATGATACGTTTCCTACATATGTGTATCCGGGCAATCCCTGAAGGCTTATGTTATCAACATAACCGGATACATAATAAACATCAGATGCAACATAAAGCGAAGAATTAAGGGTGAAATATGAGTAGAACCTGTATTCTCCATTTGGCAGATAAACTGAATAGAAGCCAGTAGAGTTTGAAACTATCTGCAGAAGCCCACTTTGATTAAAAATATCTACAGGCGAGAGTGCGGCTGCTTGGCCATTGTACACGACTGTTCCCTTTACTAAGGTGGCGGGAAGAAGATTAATCCTCTGATCCATGTTATTTGAAATATTTAACAGTTCGAGATAAGAATAATGCTGCCCATCATAAAAAGCATTTATGTAAATTGAATAAACAGATGCTGTAAGATTTGTGGATAGGATTCCAGCCTGATTTGAGAATAAAACTCCAGACTGACTGTAATTCAATTCATTTTCAAACTTAATAGCAGATTGAACGGGTTGTCCGTTCACATATGTCGCAATTTTCAGATCGTAATATTTCGTATATTCAATTGTATAACTGCTATTTCCATTCTGGGCGACACTCACAGAAATGTTATCGGAATACGTTCCCTTTTTCGCGAGCAGATTGTAAGTACCTGCAGGGATATTTAATGTTTCATTATTTGAGTTAGTGCTTATATTCATTGAAAAATTATTCCTGCTTAGAGTTATGTAATTTTCACCACTCATATCAATATTGTTGGAAATGTTGAGCTTCAGCTTTCCAAATGGAATGGCAATATCCTTTGATACCTGGGACGATGATACAGTGATATTTGTAATATTACCGTAAAATTCGCCATACACAAAGGCTGAGACATTGTAAGAATATGGGGGTATGTCTGGTATGCTGTAACTTCCATTGGCTGTTGTATTTACAACAACCTCATTCTTGTATGTTTTGTTGTAGAATACAAGGGTTCCATTTACCGATAGATCTGTATTAGGAATAAAGAAATTGGTATTTGCTAGGTTAAGATATGTTACTCCGGTAACTGAATGTGATGCAATAACGAAATTATGGGTTATATTCCATGTGGGTTGGCCTGTTGCAGTATAGCTGGTCCTGTCTGCCTGAGATTCAGAAATGCTGATATTGAACGTATTTAGTGTAGTTGAATCCACCATGAAGAGTGAATTGTAACTTCCAGATGATAGAGTGACGGTATCATTTCCAGCTACCGCATATAATGAATAATATCCGGATGAATTTGTAACTGCAGTATCGTGAGGAATTCCGTACTGGTCTGTCAGGGTTACCCTGACACCTTGTATTGGTTTTCCCAATGTATCGAGAACTCTGCCATGAATTATTGCTCCCGGAAAATACTGTACAAACACTACATCACTTGGTAGTACCTGAGATGCCGGAGGTGTCATATCCACAGTTCCAATTTTATGCTTAAGGTAGTAATATCCCTGTTCCAGTGAAACTGGTTGCCAGGCATTCGTATGGTTCTGATAATCTGTATAGGGATTCCAGAACACTGTTTTATACGCAAGTTCAAAGTTTGGCTCGCCCCATGCCTGCATTGGGATATAATATTGCATATTGCTGGTTATTCCCGGAATTCCGGAATTTACTCCTGCGACGCTTGGAGGATAACCTATGAACATTCTGTATATTGTGGAATTGTAAAACATTGGGAGATAATTTATTGAATAATTCACCGCTGTATCTCCTGGAGGGAAATCCTGCAGCGGATAGGTATTGCCGCTTGCATCTGTAACAGTTATATTAAAGAATGTCGTAGGAACTATTTCCCCCTGCACATCCACATATGGATAATCCCCTAAATAGGCAGGAGCGTAAAATATTCCAGTGTTAATTCCTGAGAATGGAAACAGCCTGTAATCCACGGCTATATAACTCATATTGAATCCAGTTGCCTGAACCAACGCTGTATTCAGATTTATCAGAGTATTCAGTGAGAATGTATTTGATAGATACCCTTCCATAAGAATGTATTTCGCATCCCCAGCCTGAATTCCCTCCCTGGGTCCATAATAGCTGGGATTTGCATATATCTGGGAGATGAGATTGGAACCATTCAATTCGTAATTAGTTATATTTTTCATGGCTCCCGCTCCTAGATATTGAGATATTATTGAGTCTATTGTTGCATTATTCAGGTCGTGATTTGCAACATAATAATCAAGAATTCTTGAAATGAAAATTGAAACTATCTGACTCTCATTCTGCGCCATCAGTATCTGGGCTGCTGGAAAAATGCCATCCTGGAAGTTATCGGCCATAACAGGATGATCACCCTGTTCAAGAGTCTGAAAACCGTAATCCCACCATGAGACAAAGGCCGGTCTGTCAGCTGGAGGTTGTGATGTATCCTGATTTTTAAACCAATCCAATGCTCTGACCCATGGACTGTTCGGAAGATCAAGAGATACACCAAATGCTCCTAGATAATATGGTGGAGTGTAATTCTGCGGTCTCAATATGGATGGGGTTGCGTTATAAATCTCACGGTCATAGGTTGTTTTATTATTGAATGGTATCCCAGAGTCAACAGCATAAAAAGTGGTTGGTACTACCAACAAGAACACCACTATAAGTATAGTTACATAATGAGCAAATTTGAATTCCTTTCTCAGTATATGTTTTACCGGTCTGTCGCGGGATTTTTCAATTACTTCCTTGAATTGAAGCATTTCAAATACTCTAACAAGTACAAGCCCTGTCAGAATTGATGTGGCCGTGGCACCGAAGTACAGGAATTTGGAAGCTATCATGCTTATGAAAATAATTCCAGCGAAGTAAAGAAGTGCTAGCGTCATGTTGAAGTCCTTTCTCTTTATCCAGTAATAAATCAGGGCTCCAATTCCTATGATGGAAGCAAAGAACTGCATTGGTCCAAATTCCATTATATCTTCGCCAAGTGGCAAAGCCTGTGCTTCAGCTATGGTATTGTATATTTTATTTTTTATGAAATAATGCTGCCCAGAAAGTATGGACTGTATAATGTTTGGATTAATCTTATCTATTGCAAATATGGCTGCTATGGCTATTACTATGTAAACGGAGATTGAGAGTACCCAAGACTTCCTTTCTAACAATATGAAATATATTGAAGAAATAAGTAGAGCCCCCCATATTATCAGTGGATAATCGAACCTTACAGCTATGAATCCCGCAACGTAATACCACGGAAAAGCTACTATGAATCCTGCACCGAAAAATAATGTCGCTGTAAATATGGAAAGAGCACTCTTCTTTCTTATTGCATATATGAATAATTGAACCAGACCTGCACCAGCAAGTATAAGGACTAGGGAAATTGAACCGTCCCAAGTAAGCATAGAAGCTGCTAGAGATACTGCAGCGAGCAATGCATAAACTATAGATATTTGGTTCTTCCTGAGCGTTGATATGATATTTGAGAAAGAGCTTTTATCGCTTAATGCGAAATTGAATGTATTGACTGCCCTCAGATAATAATATATAAACATCAATCCAAAAAGCGCAGTAAATATATCAAACAGCCCAATTGTCGCAATGCTCTTCATCATGGTCAATGGTGATAATGCTACAAGAATTGCCGCTATTATACCTACTTTCCTTCCAAATAATTCCTTACCGAGGAAATATGTTGGAAATACTATGAGGGCACCCCCTATAGCTGTGCTCATTAAAAACATGGTCATTGTGGAGGCATAAACTCCCCCAAGAAATGGAGAGAAAGCATAGCCTAACAGCACAGCAAACCAGTGGAAGAATGGTGGTCTCGGATTTTCCAATCCTATTGGATAATTAAGCGAAGGGTCGAACAGAAGCTGGTGATGGGTTGATAATATGTATTGAATAATTCTCATATTGTAATAAGCATCCGATCCTCCTGATACTGCATAATTTCCCTTAATCGCAACTCCTATGATGAAATAGGAACTTAGAAAAAGGGATAGAAAGAAGGTCAGTACAAGAACTATGCCCGTCTTGACCTCTATTCCTATGTCTCTTGCAGTACTGAATAGTTTATTTGCTCTGGGTAGTGAAGCCATCAATTCCACCTAAATGTCAAGCTATAAGGAAATGTCCATTAAAATCTTTACTCAAAGAACTGAAATTATTAAGAAAAATAATATTAAATGCTCAATTTTTTTATGTATTCTATCATCTCTTCCACGTTTTTAAAATTAGAAAGACATGAATTTTTGTTGCAAAGGTTCAAGTTGTCTGCCACTATTGGTATGAAATAATTTCTTCTTTCTAATTCATTCCTAATCTCTTTGAACCGTGCTACATCTTCCTCTCTGATCTCCACTTTATATATCATTTCTGAAGCCATCATAAATGTTACAAGGGAGATCTGTGAAACTGGATTCCTCTTTAATGATGTTTCTGCATCATTCTTGATGGAGTTTGACATTACCATCATTTCCTCTATTCCAGTAAGTAGGTACAATTTATTCAGGACTGAAAAAAGTAAAGATTTGCCTGATGGGAATATGGTATCATATTCTACCTTTGTTTTGACTATAGATGTATCCCATTCCTTTTGAGTATTGAATAAACTTCCAGTATTCTGGTCAAAGAATTTTTCCTTTATATCATTTACAATTTTTATGGCTTCATTAAGATACGATTCATCAATTGTCAGTTCATACATTTCAAGGAAGAGATCGGAAAGATAAGCATAATCTTCCAGCTGTGCTTTCACTCCCCTTTCACCTTTTCTCATTGTCCTGTAAAGATCCCTCCCATCCATGAATTTCTCTTCTATACTTTCCACTGCCCTTATCAAGAATGGAATGTAGTTATTATCATAATAGGAGTAGTGAATAATGGCTTTAAGTGTCAGGCAGTTCCATGATAGAATAATCTTATCGTCCTTCCTGATTTCCCCTCTTTTCTCTCTTGCTTCTCTGAGCTTGTTGACAATATATCTTATTTTTTGATCGTCCTCTTCAGAATAACTTACGTCTCTCCTCCTTATGACTGTCTTTCCGTTGTATTTTACACTGAAATCGAAGAAATTTCTCAGATACATTATTTCATCCTCATTCAAAATTCCGGATATTTCTCTCATGTCCCAAAGATAGTATAGCCCTTCTTCTCCATTGAAATCTGAATCAATGGCGCTTAGGAATAATCCATCAATTTCCATCTCCCTCATAAGAAAATTTAAAATGTCTCCCGTCCTCTTCACGAACACTTGATCTTTGTATGTTTCAGAGAATTGGATCAGCGTGTCAATAAGCAACCCTTGATCATAAAGCATCTTCTCAAAGTGCGGAATTTCCCATTTCTCATCGGTTGAGTATCTGTGAAAGCCTGAACCCACATGGTCATATATTCCGCCGTTGAGCATCGCTCTAATTGTTCTCTCAACCTTGTTTCTGTTTGAATTTTTCTTTTTATACTGGTCGTAAACCATCAGAAAATGAAGATAATTGAAATTTGGAAATTTCGGAGATGAACCAAATCCTCCGTATTTTCTATCATAGATGCTCCCTATAATTTCATTGATTTCCTGATAAGATATGCTTCCTTCTTTGGATTTTGGTGTATTAGCAATCAGTGACAATATTTCATCTGATGTTTCTATAATTCTCCCCCTTTCCTCATTCCATATTTTAGATACTGACTGCAATATTTCAAGCAGGCCTGGCTGATCTCCAGATGACCTTGGGTAAAGGAATGTGGATACAAAGAATGGTCTTCCGTCCGGCATTGCGATAACATTCAATGGCCATCCTCCAGATCCATTAATTATCTGCGATGCTTTCATGTAGAGGTCATCTATATCGGGCCTCTCTTCCCTGTCGACTATAATAGGAATGAATTTCTCATTCACAACCTCGGCAATTTCACTATCGTTGAAAGACAGTTCCTGTTCTACATGACACCAGTGACATGAATAATATCCAATGGATATGAAAAGAGGTTTATCTTCCTTTTTGGCCTTTTTCAATATTTCTTCTGTCCAGATATTCCATTTTATGGCATCATTATTGTGAAGTTCAAGATATGGACTTCTAATAAAATTATTTCCCTTCATTGTGAGCGCATTTATATTTGAATTTAAACTCTTCTTAAGGTCCAAAACTAAAGTGCATATCGCTTCTTCGAATAATCATAAAGTCTTATCCAGAGTAAATAAGAGATTATCACTATTATTATCACCATGTATATATCCACAGCATCTGCATAAAGAAGATTCCCATTGGCTATAGCCATATCTATCATTTTCATGAGCCCGAACGATACAGAATATGTCTTTCCGCTGACCTCAATGTATTCTCCCACCATCAACCCTGCCCAGTAGCTTCCAACTGCTGACATTGAGCCAGTTATCAGGGCCGGGATGATTGATGGGAATATGAGGTATCTAAGCCTCCCAATCCTTTTAAATTTGAATGTTTTCGCTACCATTGCGAGTTCCGATGGTATGCTTCTTACCGCCCCGTATACATTGAAGAATATGTAGGAGGCAGCTGCAAGGTATGTTATTATGAATACGTCAAAATTGAATGCTAAATCAAAATTCATGAACCTTGTGAGAGATGGTGTGAGATACACAACTATCAAAGGGAAGAAAACTGGAGCTGGTATTGCATATAGAACCTGCATCAGCCCATTAAGTGTATCACCTTTCCTACCTCTAGTGGCTGCTATTATTGCCAGAGGAACCATTGTAAGAAGGGAGACCAGGTACACAATGAAAATCCTGAGAAGGTCATAGAGGGTGCCAAGGGTGGCGTCTATGAGAAATGTTCTATTTATAACATATATAACAAAAGCACGCGAAAAACCTGACTGTGCAATTACATAAATACTTATGACAAGCATTAGTATAAGAATAAGGCCCACGACTGCATTGACTGCCCTCACAGATAATCTGAATTTCTCCCTTATTTTCCTGCTCGGAATATACTTGGAAATTCTATTTACTGAGGCAAATCCCTGTACTCCAGCCATGACGAGCTGATTTGTCCTCTGGGCCATTGAATTTATCAAGTAATTTCTGCCCCTTGTTCTCTCAGATTCTTCCTGGCTTTTCTCCTGCTCTATGGTGTATTTCTCGGAATAGCGTATCAGCGGGTTTATTATAAGGTAAAAATTGAGAAAAATTCCAGCCACAAGGATTATGAGCATTATTATTTCTCCTATTATATTATCCTGGGAAGCAAGCTGTAACGCTACCTCACCTATACCAAATACGTGAAAATTTTTTGGGCCGAGGTATATTACTTCACTGAGCGTGATATAGAATAATCCGCTTGCGAAGCTTGGCATCATATTTGCAACTATTTTCGGGAAACTGGCAGGAACATAGAGGTATCTTATCCTTTGCCAGAACCCTAATTTGAATACCTTTGTAGCATCTACCAATTCGGATGGTATGTGGGTGACCGCCTGGTAAACACCCAGGATTATATTCCATAATAGAGCAGTTATTATTAGGAAATCCACAGCTAGTTCAATTCCAATTGGACCGCCTATATCCACCAGAAACAGAACGAGTACTATTGGAAAGAATGAAATTACAGGTACTGCCTCAAGAACATCTGTTATCGGGATGATTATCATCTCCGCAATCCTAACCCTTGCTGCAAGTATTCCAAATATAATGGCAAGAATTATGGACACAAACATCAGATACCACAGTCTCACAAATGTCACAGAAATAGCCTCGAGTATCAGAATTATCAGGGATAGTGAGACCATGTGGATTCCTCACGCTTATTATATAATCCTAAAAAACTATTTTGTATTTTTATTTTTATATTTAACATAATCCAAAAAAATTTAATAACATTATTTACTGAGCTTCTAAATGGACTTCCTTTACCTCGATCATATAGGGATGGAATACGATACAGAAGGGAAGAAATTGATCTCAATAAAGGACGTTTCTTTCTCTGTAAAGAGAAATGAGTTTGTATCACTTATAGGACCTTCTGGATGTGGAAAGTCCAGCATAATAAAGATGCTTCTTGGACTGATTAAACCCACGAGGGGCTCAATATACATGAATGGAAGGAAACTCGGTGAAAGCGATGAGAGAATTTCAGTTGTTTTCCAGAATCCTGCATTGTTTCCGTGGCTGGATGTTAAGAAAAATATAGAGGTGGCTCTTGAACCATTTATAAAAGATCAGGATAAGAGGGAGGAAATAGCTCTAAAATACATCAAAATAGTTGGTATAGATGGGTTTGAAGAGGCCTATCCCAAGGAACTTTCCGGAGGCATGAAGCAGAGAGTATCAATTGCTAGGGCTCTTGCAACCTCACCGGAACTTCTGCTCCTCGATGAACCTTTCGTAGGGCTTGACGTTTTCTCGGCACAGGCTATAAGGGAAGAGCTTCTGGACCTATGGGGTTCCCCCGATCTTCCGCCAAATACAATTCTTATGGTGACGCACAATGTGGATGAAGCAGTCCAGATGAGTGACAGAATTGTAGTCCTGAGTGCAAGACCGAGCACTGTGCTTGGAGAGATGAAAATTGAACTGCCAAGACCGAGGAATACCAGATCTGATGATTTTTACAAGACAGTTGATGATGTTGTAAAACTAATGTCATCCGCCTAATTCAGTAATATAAGCTTGCCCTCGTCGCTGTCATAGTTCATTAATTTTGCATATCTTCCCCAGTTCAGTACCACTCTCATTATATCTTCATTATTTCCTGATGGGAAATTATCTTCCAAGAATCTTTCAAGGTCTTCCTTCTGTATTTCATTAGTACCAGAAGATTTCAAATAATTGATGATTGAATTGAAAGGCTCTACATTTTTCAAAGATTCTTTCAATATTTTCTTCCTGTCGGAAACATTTGAATTCAGGAATTTCTTTCCAAGGTCCGTTATTATCACATCCCCGTTTGCCACTGATATCAATCCAAGGCTTTCCGCATCATCAAGAAGATTCATTAGAGTTGTTCTTTCCTCATCAAGCGAGTCGTCAAGCTTCGCTATATCAACAGGTTTATCCATATCCTCAAGTATCTCCATCAGTCCAAGCAGGCTGCCTACTCCGGTGCTTTCTATACGATGCATAATTTATTTCAATTATCATTATAACTATTAGTTTAAATTCATTACGGTTTCTTTTGATCCAGAGGTTCTAAAGAGAATTGTTTTATTGTATAGTTTCTTGGTGAAGAAAAAGGCCTGAACTCCTTACCATTTCCCTTGTAGAATTTACTGAAGAATTCAACATATATCAGCCTTGCACCTTGTATACCCGGTTCGAATATTGCTATTACAAGATTCAAGAGCTGCCCTATTATGAGGATGATTATTCCAAATATGACCATGAATATTGAGTGTTTTAAGGTACCCATGAAAATATCATCGAATACAAGGGCCAGAATGACAGATGATAGTAATATGCCTACAAGCCTTGTGTATGAAAGTATGTGGCTTATTATGGTTGTCACTTCAAGAAGGGCCTGAGCTTTCTCTGCATAAACCACTATAGCCAGTCCCGCGAAAAGAAGAATGAATGATATCAGAGAGACGTGATTAACCATTGGATTTATATTCTGCCTCCTCAGGACTCCGAGGCCTATTATGACTATTCCGTATGCAAGCATCAGCCAGCCTATCTTTCCTATGGCCTCTTTCTTGTGGCCGTGCTTTGCATTTACTATGAAGCCAAATACAAGACCTACGCTTACCATTAGGACGCCTATGTAACCACTTATCAAGAGAAGCAGTTTCAGGCCAGCAGCTGCAAGGACATTGAAATGAGGATATGGCAGTGTGAAACCAAAATAGTTGTCGAAGAGCACTCCAAGCACTATTGCAATTACAGATCCAGGTATCATTGCCCTTCCCAGAGTTTTCAAACTCCTGAGGCTCATCATGCTGAGTACAAATTTCCCTATTGCCTTTGGAACCCTGGATCTTTTTGGAGGATGATCAACCCTGTGGATCAACCACAGGGATATCCCAAGTATTACCACCCCGTACCCAACATCCCCTATCATCAACCCGAAGAAAATTGGGAATATTAGGGCGAATACAAGTGTTGGATCTATTTCTGTGGACTGTGGTAAAGAGTAGAACCTTATGAAAAATTCGAAGAATTTGATTTTTCTTGGATTATTCAGGGCAGTGGGTGGAGTTTCATCTGATTTCACTTTCTCTATAATAACAGCACCGTCTGTTATATCATTTAAAACTTTTAACATCGGGTTGAAGTCAACGTCAGGAACCCATCCCTCGAGAACCATTGTCTTTTCCGTCCCAGAAAGTTTAGAAACCACATCCATTTTCCTTAATTCAATATCTAGCTGTTCCCTTATCGCAACTACCTCAGGATAAAATTTTTCAGATATTTTTTTAAGTTCAGAATTCACTGAATTTAATTCTGAATTGAGCTCTTTCATTTCATTCTCAATTCTGGCAATAACATCGTTTACCTTTCCATTTTCTTCAGGAATTGATAATACTTCTCCGCTGTAATTCCTGAATATTTCACCTGCCTTTCCTTCAAGTGATTTTTCAATTATTATTATTGAATAATCATTTCCCTTTATTACTGTTGGGTTCAGTGATTTTATTTTTTCATTAAAATCTTCGCTGTTCCTTATCAGGAAAGATACAACCCTTTTCCCATTCAGATATGAAACATCCCCGCTGTAAAATGCCATTTTTTCCAGCGTGCTCTTCTTTATCTCTAGCAGTTTCATCTTTGATTTTATAATATTTTCTTTATCTCTCAGGTCTTTCGCTGGTTCAAATATATCTATTCTGTCAATCGCATCCATGAGCGATGCTACCGTCGGGAATGATCTCCTTTCCTTCACCTCCACGGGAATCAGCATATTTTCAAGACCCCTTATCTTCCTGGCTACTTCATTTATTCTGTTATATGATGCACCTGGAACTAAGCTTTTGAGATATTCTGAACTTATTGTCACTGGTTCTATCTGCATTATCCCCATGTCGTGCAGTGCAGAGAGAATTATCTCTTCATTCTCCTTGGTGCTTATGATCCTTGTTCTTATCATTTTTAAAGGGGTCAGCATTAATTCTCACTCCAGTATTATTTTCATCATTTCCTGGATTGCTTTATCAGATACTTCTGCATGTAGTTTACCAATTTCTTCATCAAATTTCTTCCTCATTGAAATCAGTTCAATCTCCAGTTTTTCAGTTTCTTTTTTCAGGTATTCCTCATACATTTTTTTGGCATTTTCTTCTGCATTCTTTATGATCTGTGATGCCCTGAGATTGGCATCTTCTACTATCTTCTTAGCTTCCTCATTGGCCTTCCTTAGCCTTGATTCTGATTCAATTTCCTTTTCCTTTATTTTCTTCAAAATTTCTATATTATCCTCTGTCATAATACCATCCTCAGCACAAGTGCCAGCATTACCATAAAAATGGCAATGTTTGTCAGGTAAAACAATCTTGTAAGAAGGAAAAATTTCTTTTGGCTCTCATTTATGAAATTACTCAACTTTAACCTCCTCCCTCTCCTCCATTTTTCCCTTGATCATTTTCAATGTGATGAATATCTCCCTATCCATCTCGTCTAGCCTCATCTTAATATAATTTGAAGTGTCCACCAGTCTTGGTATCAGGACATTTTCAATCGAATTTGTCCTCCTCTTTGTCTTATCAATTTCAATGAGCAATTTTCTCATGGATATTTCTTTCTCTGCAATCGTCAGAATTGAATCCATGAGAGATGTAAAGTATTTTCTTGTTTCCATTAGAGAAGTGGGAAGTGAAACTGTCTCGTAAAGTTCATTCAAAAATGATTCCCCCTTCCTTATATTCACCTCAGGTATTTTCACACCCATAACGTTCTTGGAACTTACTCCCACCATCAGATCTGGCTGCATATAAGCAGCATTTTCTATCATAATCCCGCCGGCAATTATCTCTGACAATCTTTCACTTTCCATTGCAGTCCTGATTGATTTTGAAAGGTCTGCTTTCATTCCCTTTACATCCTTGGCTATTTTGAAGAATTCCATTATCAGTGAAGATCTTTTGAGCTTGAGAAGTTCAAGTCCTCTCCTGGCTAACCTTATCCTTGCTTTTGTTCGGAGCAATTCCATTCTGGTTGGCCTTATGTTGGATGTTTCCAATTTATTTCACCCATTTTCCATACTTCTGTATGTGTTCCCTCTTCACCCTCTTCATTTCCCTTTCAGGGAGCGTAGAGAGCAATTCCCATCCAAGGTCCAGCGTCTTTTCTATGGATCTGTCCTCGTAGTATCCCTGACCGACGAATTTTTCCTCAAAGAGGGAGGCAAATTCTAGATATTGCCTGTCTTCCTTCCCCAGAGCCTCCTGTCCCACTATCGCACTGAGGCTTCTTAGATCCATTCCTCTTCCATAAGCGGAATAAAGCTGATCTGCGACACCTCTGTGGTCCTCCCTTGTCCTTCCATTACCAATTCCCTGGTTCATCAATCTTGAAAGCGAAGGCAGAACATTTATTGGTGGGTAAATTCCCTTTCTGTGAATATCCCTGCTCAGAACAATCTGCCCCTCAGTGATGTATCCTGTGAGATCAGGAATGGGATGCGTCATATCATCAGAAGGCATCGAAAGAATTGGGAACTGGGTTATTGATCCATTCCTTCCCTTTATCTTCCCAGCTCTTTCATATATTGTTGAAAGATCAGTGTACATGTATCCAGGGTATCCCCTCCTGCCTGGGACTTCCTCCCTCGCAGCAGATATTTCCCTCAGAGCCTCGCAATAATTTGTCATATCTGAGAGAATTACAAGAACATGCATTCCCCTTTCATATGCCAGGTATTCAGCTGTGGTAAGCGCCACTCTTGGAAGGATTATTCTTTCCATTGAAGGATCGGATGCAAGGTTGAGGAATAGCACTGACCTCATAAGTGCCCCGGTGCTCCTGAATTCATTTATGAAGAAGTTTGCCTCTTCAGATGTTATACCCATAGCACCGAATACCACTGAGAAACCTTCACTTGATGATAAAACCTTTGCCTGTCTTGCTATCTGGGCAGCCAACCTGTTATGCGGAAGACCTGATCCAGAGAATATAGGTAGTTTCTGTCCTCTTACCAATGTGTTCATTCCATCTATTGTGGAGATACCCGTTTGAATGAATTCAGATGGTTCCTCCCTGGAATATGGATTGATTGCATCGCCTACAATTTCTACCTTTTCAGATGATACAACAGGACCCATGTCATCTCTTGGTTCCCCAAGACCATTGAATATTCTGCCTATCATCTCATCGGATACTGATACCCTTGCTGTCTCTCCAAGGAATTTTACCGACGTATTCTCTATGTCAAGTCCCGTTGTCTGCCCAAATACCTGAACGATTGCAAGTCCCTTCCTTGCCTCAAGAACCTGGCCGGTTCTCCTTTCGCCGTTTGACAGCCTTATCTCCACAAGTTCGTTGTATCCAACGTTATCTACCTTCTCCACGAACATGAGGGGCCCTGCTATTCTTGAAACTGTTTTATAGGTAAC
Organism: uncultured Thermoplasmatales archaeon; assembly: GCA_964541025.1. Classification (GTDB taxonomy): domain Archaea; phylum Thermoplasmatota; class Thermoplasmata; order Thermoplasmatales; genus JAGDXO01. The sequence continues at coordinate 14,105 of CAZIOW010000003.1, read as the reverse complement.
GTTCTCATTCATTGTTTATCAGCCCTCCCCTTTATCTCACTTTCCATCTCTTTCAATAGATCATTGAAATAAGCATCTATATCCTTCTCCTTCACTTCCTTGAATCTGGACAGTTTCTCCTTGAACGGCATTGCTTGAAGGTCTGCAACTGTCACGCCTTTGGAGACAGCGTATTTTTCCATCTCATCCATTCTAAGAATACTGCTGAGCATTAGGAACTGCTTCTTTAGTGAGCAGTATGTATCTATTTCATCGAATGCACTTTGCTGGAGAAAATCCTCCCTTATTGACTTTGCAATATCAAGAACCTCCTTTTCGTTCTCAGGTAGTGCATCATATCCCACCAGTTGTGCCACCTCCTGCAGTTCACTTTCCTTCTGCAGAATCTCCATGCTCCTTGTGTAAGCAATGAACCATTCTGGGGACACATTGTCCTCATACCATTTCCTGAGGTCTCCTGAGTACAGCGAATAACTTGTTAACCAGTTGACAGATGGAAAATGCCTTCTCTGTGCCAGGGAGGCATCGAGTCCCCAGAAAACCCTTGTCACCCTGAGGGTGTTCTGAGAGACAGGCTCTGATATATCTCCCCCTGGAGGCGATACAGCACCTATTATTGTTATGGATCCTGTTCTGCTCTGGCTGCTTACAATTGTTGAATTTCCTGATCTTTCATAGAATTCAGCAAGCCTCCTTCCAAGGTATGCTGGATATCCTTCCTCTCCTGGCATTTCTTCCAATCTTCCTGATATTTCCCTTAGTGCTTCTGCCCACCTTGAGGTACTGTCAGCCATCAGGGCAACATTGTACCCCATATCTCTGAAATATTCAGCTATTGTAACTCCAGTGTAGATACTGGCTTCCCTTGCCGCCACAGGCATGTTCGAGGTGTTGGCTATCAGCACAGTCCTCTCCATCAATGGACTTCCCGTCCTCGGATCGGTCAATTCCGGGAATGTTGTGAGTATTTCAGTCATCTCATTCCCTCTCTCACCGCATCCCACATAGACTACAATATCAGAATCTGCCCATTTTGCCAGCTGATGCTGCACTACAGTTTTACCTGATCCGAATGGACCAGGAACTGCAACGGTTCCGCCCTTTGCTACCGGGAAGAATGTATCAATAACCCTCTGTCCTGTTATCAGTGGAATATTTGGAGGGAGTTTACCCTTAACTGGTCTCGGCATCCTGACAGGCCAGTACTGCCCAAGGGTGATCTCCTTGACACCGGAGGATGTTGAAACATAAGCAACTGTTTCCAGAGGCTTGAATTTACCATCCATTATATCAGTTATTTCTCCCTCGACTCCAAGGGGTACCATAATCTTGTGGTCTATTATGGATGTCTCCTTTACTATACCTACAATATCACCTGATTTTACTTTATCTCCTTTTTTCACCGTGGGCTTGAATTCCCATGTCTTCTGCATGTCCACAGGATCAGGGTACAGTCCTCTCCTTATGAAATCCCCTCCCTGTGATTTAATAACGTCGAGTGGCCTCTGAATACCATCGTAGATGGATTTAAGTATTCCTGGCGCAAGGAGCACTGAAAGAGGTCTCTTTGTTGATTCGACAGGATCTCCCGGTTTTATGCCGCTCGTATCCTCATAAACTTGAATAGTTGAAACATTGTTCTCCATTCTTATTATTTCTCCTACCAGTCCCATTTCGCCTACCCTGACCACATCGTACATCTTTGCGTCTTCAATATTCTCTGCTGTAACTACTGGCCCTGCTACTCTCAAAATTTTTCCCATTTCAAAAACCTCCCAAATCTAATTTAATTCCAAGTACTCTTCTCGCTAGCTCGGAAATATTTTCTTCCTTTTCCTGCTCCGATACAGGAATAAATACGACCAGTGGACTCACACTGGTATTCAAAATATTCAAAAATTTCCTGTCAATTGAGTCCATAAAAGTGTTTGAAACCAGAATCAATCCATACGCCCCTGAAAAATAAAGTTCCTTGAGTTTATCAGAGAGGTTATTCTCTGAGACTATGAAAACATCCTCAACCCCCACGAGCTTGAATCCAATTGCAAGCTCCCTTTCTCCGAGAAACGCAATCTTTCCAAATTTATTTTTATCATCCATTTAGATCACCCCAGATTTATCGATATCATCTTTATTGTTTCCTCATCTATTCCGTAGAACTTGCTCATTGCAATGGTTCTCACGTCCTTCCATTCAGCTTCAACTCTCATTAGGAAAGCCATTATATTATTCAGGGAGAGTGAGCTCATTTCAAATATTTCAAGGAATTCCCAATATATATTTCTATTCAATTCACCTTCAATTCCAACAAGCGAACCCCTTCTCTTGTAAAAATCCAATCCCTTTGTAAGATCGAAATATCCCTTCAATTTCTGTGTAACTTCTTCCACTGACTGACTTTTAGATATATCATCCAAAATCTGAGAAGAAAGACCTCCGCCAGAGAGGAGATAATCTTTTGGATCCTGATTAGTTGAATACTCCAGAAACCTAAGAATTGTCATTATGTTCTTTATATCAATTGTCCTTTTTATGAACCTGTAAATTGGACCTTCAGAACCAGTATAAAATCTAAATTTTTCTTTCATTATATCATAATAATATAAGTCAAGAGAGAGAAGAAGAGTAGATAAATTATTTGATTTCCTGAAATCATCAAGATAGGTTAATAGAGCCTTACCATAACCGAATTTTAGTGTGTATGATACTATATCCTCAATCCTGTCCATGCTCAGGAGATTCTTATAATCATTTGAATCCATAAGTCCTGCAAACAATCCCAGTGGCTGGTTGTTTTCGGATACGAGGTACATTTCAGTCTGCTCAACCTTGTAATTTAGATTTTTTGAGACCATTATTGTTTTAAGATTCTGAATGTCCCATTTTGTAAGATAAGATACTATTAGGTCCTTCCCATTCTGGGGAGTTACCGTTAGAGCAAATCTGTTTTGTCTGGCCAAGTGTCTGTTATTAGCAGCTTCCATCAGTTCCAGTCCCTGATAGGTCTGTGAATATGCTGAGAAATCTTCTCTGTACCCCCTATCATTCAGAAAATTTATGAAATCTGATGTCGAAGATAATCTAAGCATGTTTTCATAGTCGTTCCTGTGCAGGAACTGAGTTTTCTGAACCTTCAATGTTCCATAGGGAAGGCCATACACACTTTGCAAATTCTCACCTGATGTAATTCCTGGCTATCTTGAGGATTCTTTCTCTTTTTTCCTTCATTATCTCTGTCAAAGTTGAATCAATGAAGATCTTGCCGTCGCCTGAAGTTACAATTACTCCGCCGATAGGGTCTATATCCTTTGTTATAACTGTCACTGGTATGTTGCTACCCTTAATTTTCTCAGCATCCTGGGGATTAACGTATACCACTGCTCCCGGTCCTAGTTTTTTCCAAGAGTTTTCAACTGCATCTACAAGGAATTTTTTATATCCCTCTGTTTTCTTGAATTCCTCAATCTCCTGCCTCAGGCTTTCCTCGTATTTTTTCTCGATTTTTTCAATTTCCTTTTCTACCAGGTTTCTTCCCTCTAAAGTTAACGAGGAGATCTTTTCTCTTCTTATGTTTTCGATGTCTTCCTTTGCCTTCTTATTGAATTGATCGTATATCAATTCGCTCTTCTTGGTGGCTTCGTTTATTATAGCCTCGGCTCTTTTCCTAGCTTCGCTGATTATATTCTCCTCTTCCTTCCTGGTATCTTCCTCTATTTTCTGCAAAATTTCATTGAGGGGCATAAGCTCACAGTATGCCTAAGAGCAGAATCAGTCCAAGGACAAACCCGATTATCCACAGCGTCTCAGGTATAACGAAGAAAAACAGTACCTGACCGAATTTTTCAGGTTTTTCTGCAATCACTCCCATGCCGGATGCTCCTATTCCGCTTTGAGCCATACCTGTACCGATAAGCCCTCCAGCCATTGCGATGGATGCGGCAATGGCAAGGTAAGCACCAATTAAAGTTACCATAGGTATCGGGGGGTTATATTTATTTAAATAAAAGTGTTTTGGGGGCAGTTTCCTTTAATTAAATGTAATTAAAGGATAATTACATATATTGAAACACTTTTTACCTTTGAGCGAGTGTAGTGTAGCGGTATCACAGGAGCTTCCCAAGCTTCTAACCCGGGTCCGAATCCCGGCACTCGCATAGCAGAGAATAATTAAGAAATAATTCTAGCAGTCTAGTTATATGACATATAGTTAATTAACATCTTCGCAAATATAGATATATGTATACAGAAAGGGAGTTTGAAGGTTCTAAGGAGGATATTGAATTTGCATTGATAGAACATATGAAGAGAAATGGTTTTTTCGTTGTTGCTGAAGTGGATGTTCAGAAAATATTAATTAAAAATTTTGAAAAAGATATCGGTTATTACAGAATACTTGAAGTCTGCAAACCAATCGCTGCAAAGGAATTGATAGAGATTGATGAAAGAATAGGTCTCTATCTGCCGTGCAAAATTCTTTTATCATCGTCAGGAACTAAACTTAAGGCTAGACTACTTTTAATAGAGGATATGGCCTCTGCTGCATTTCCTAATATCAAAGAAAAAATTTATTTCTATCAAAAGGAGATCGAATCAGTTTTTTCCACGTTCACTTATTAATTTCGTTAGATTCCCTATTAAAATTTTATTTTTTGAATTCAATTTTCTAAACAATGTGTGCCATTGCCTGAAAAATAAATGATTTCTATTTAATTTCAAAAGATTATTTTAAGAGCATATTTGACAGAGATGCAGAAATATATTCGTTCAATTTTTAAACCATCAGGAATTCATTTTCCAATGGGGTTGATGAATGTTAGGAATGTAGATGGATGGATAATTAAGAACATACATAATTTGAAGGAGGGATATGTGATCAGGATAGAAAATCATAAAAATGATAGGTGGCTTGAAATCAAAAGATCAGATGATAAATATGTGATGAAAGAAGTCGGATACACCAACAGAGAGGTTATATTGAATGAAAAGGAATTGTTCTCATCAATCAGCTCAGTTATTGATTATGAATTTCCCAGGTCCCATATGCTTCGGGTAAAGATGAGGGTCGAGAGAGAGCCTATTAAAAAAATAATTGGCAGATAGATGAATTTAGATTTGAACGGATAAAAAATTATTAAATACGCTTAAATCATTACTCATCAGTGATTAAAATGGATGAAACAGTAGGTTCTATACCTAAAATTGGGGAAAAAGCACCAGATTTTCAGGCAGTTAGTACTCAGGGAACAATAACATTGAAACAGTTTAGGGGAAAATGGGTAATCCTCTTTTCCCACCCGGCGGATTTCACCCCAGTGTGTACAACTGAATTCATTGAGTTTGCAAAGAGGTTGCCTGATTTTGAAAAGAGAAATGCCCAACTGATAGGACTAAGTATAGATTCTGTCTATTCCCACATCGCGTGGTCGCTGCAGATTGAAAAAATGACAGGAGTAGAGATAAAATTCCCCATAATTGCAGACCTGAGCATGGAAGTCTCAAAGCTCTATGGCCTTATTCATGAGAAATCAAGCACGACGAGTACAGTCAGAGCAGTATTCTTCATAGACCCTGATGGAATTGTTAGGGCACTGATATATTATCCAGCAAGTACCGGAAGAAACATCGATGAGGTCCTGAGAGTACTTGATTCCTTGACATATGTTGATTCTTTCATGATTGCTACGCCTGCAAACTGGAAACCTGGTGAAGATGTTATAGTTCCGTCGCCTTCAACCGTTGAAAAAGCAAAGGAGAGGATGAAGGACAATTCTCTAAAGGTAATGGACTGGTTCCTCGCAATGAAAAAAGTCCAGAAATAATTTTTTATATTATTTTAAAATATTTTATAAACAATAAACATTTCCAATAGCATTACGGTGATTAGCAACAATAATGATTCAATGATTCCTATTGTTTTTATCTTTTTAATTTTCAAGCCTGCAAATATCCTAATCAAAGAGGTAGTATATAATAGAAATAATGGATTTATGAGAACGAAGAGTACGGTCACCAGATTGTAAAGGGAAAGATAAGGTCTCTTTTGTATCACAGACCTCACAAGAAATTCTGAACCTAGCATGAAGAGGAAAAGAGTTATTGATATAATTACAAATTCACGTCCTACTGTCAGCCAGCTAAGAGAGAATAGCAAAACATAACCAAGAATACCCAAGGCGACAGAAAGAAAATTCATCCTTTTTCTCACAAGGAATATTCTTGTTATATAAGCTGTGAAAAACAGTGCGTATGGCAGTAATATCCATACATTTTTAAGAAGTGCGATTATGGCGGAAAATCCTATGATAATAATCGGTACCAAGTTCTCTCTATCTTTTAACAATCGTGATACTGGCACATCAAAGATGAAAAGACCCGTCCATATGGGAATCCAGTAAATCAGTGAGAAAATATTCTTTCCCAGAAGAGTTCCATTAATAACTGCTGTTACTCCCAGTACTATAGATGAAACTACATTCCCGTGTTCAGCCGGTCTCCTCATTTTTTCTTACCCTTATCTGCAATGATTAGAAATTTATTTTGTATCAGAATTTCTGACAGTATTTTTTCAGGAAGCAATTCAAAGATAAAGGATTAAATACTCGCTCTAAATATTTAAAAGGATAAATTATGGAAACAGATGTTACAAATCTCATCGGACTGGATGTTTATAGCGATAAAGGATACAGGCTTGGGAGCGTAGATGACGTAATGATGGATGTTGACACTCAGACCATATATGGATTATACATTGAAAGGACTGAGGGTGGTTTGGTCGAAGATGGAGTCCCTGTTCTTGTACCCTACAGATGGGTCAGGGCAGTAGGAGATGTGATCCTTCTCAAAAGATTCCCAACGTTCGTATCTGTTTCTACTACAGAATAAATTCAGGGATGCGTGAAAACTCCCTCTTTTTCATTTATGATATTGACGTATCCATATCTTTCTAGCTGGTGGACTTTACCAGTTTCGTTTAGTGCGTGTGACTCCAGGTAACCGCTATCTTTCTGTCCATCTGGTTTAATAATCTCAAAATTCACAAATTTATCCTGTAACCAATGTATTATAGGTATTCCATTCTTAATGGCATCGGTATCGTTGTTAATATACTCTATTGCGTTTTCCTTAATCACAAAGTTTCCAAGGTCCTTCAGCCTTATCTCCTTTCCCATGAATTTTTCGTAATCGTCCTTTGTTATGAATATTTCGCCTCCCCTCACATCATATTCCCTGTATGATGTGTGTTCATTCCCTGGGTATACTGGTATCCTTGATTTCAGAATTCCCTCGTATTTGAATTTGAGAGGTATTGGATCCTTCACGAAGAAATGCCTTGGAGAGAATTTATCTATTATCTGTCTGTTGAATGCATAAAAATTCTCCCATGAGAATAGAATATCAACATCCCCTATTCCAGTCTCTATCCAGTAGCGCCTTATTGCTCCGGGATTAAAACCTCTCTTCTTCAGTGCAACGAGCGTACCAAGTCTTGGGTCATCCCATCCGGAATATTCCCCTGATTTTATTCCTTTCTTTATTATTGAGGTTTTTAGAATTGAATTCTCGATGGATACCTTTCCGTAATGTATATAATAAGGCATTTTCCAGTTGAAGTAATTGAAAATATACTTTTGTTTTTCTGTATTTGCAAGATGATCTTTCCCTCGAATTACATGGGTAAGACCAAGGTAATGGTCATCAACTGCAACTGAAAAATTCATCATCGGATAAACCCTGTATTTGTTACCCTTCAGAGGATGATCTATTTCCAGTATCCTGAATGCTATGAAATCCCTTATTGCAGGATTTGGATGAGAAAGATCTGTTTTTATGACAGCATATCCCTCACCTTTTTTTATTTCGCCGTTGAGCATCATTTTCCATCTTTCAAGATTTATTTCAGGTAATTCTTCCCTCTCATTTATTGGGAGACCCTTCTGCCTCTTTGATTTGAATTCCTCAGTTGGACTTATAGCTACATAAGCCTTGCCCATTCGTATAAGCCTTTCCATAACATCGTAGTAAAGTTCAAACCTGTCAGATTGTATTACTGTATCTGTGACGTTGACTTCTAGCCATCTAAGGTCTTCCGCTATCATATCGTATGCATTAGGATCTATATTTGCTGGATTGGTGTCCTCAATTCTTAGTATTAATTTCCCACCATATCTTTTGACATATTCATCATTGAGAATGGCCATCCTTGCATGCCCTATGTGAAGTGGACCAGATGGCGATGGTGCCATCCTCATCACTACCCCTGAAGCAGGAATGTCTGGCAGATCAGGAAGCTTTCTCTCTCCTTCCTTCTTCTTTTTCTCAAGAAGTTCCGGGTATTCTTTTAACACAAGAGACTTCTGTTCATCCAAAGTCATGGAGTTAACCTCCTCTATAGCTTCTCTTATTTGTGGTATTATTGCCTTGAGATTCTTCTTGACCTCAGGGAAATATGCTATGACTTTAGACATGACTGAATTGAAATCAGCCTTTCCATCATGCTCCATGGCATTGTAAGCAGCCAGCGCCTTAATTTTTTCCTTCATTTTGCTTCCACCTCTATTACCTTCAACAGATCCTCAATACCCTCTTCAGTTAGTGCTGAAATTTTGATATGATCGTTTTCCATTTTAATTATATCTGCCTTGTTGTCAACAGGGATTATCTTTTTCCCCTGCTCCTTCAATTCATGATAGAGGTTTTCCTGTTCCTTCAGGCTGAAGCCGCATTGCTCTGTGGGGTCGAAAAGATAGATGATGAGATCACCTATATTTTCAATCGCAGCAAGCGCCTTCTTTTCAATGGGATTTATTTTATTCCTGTTCAGCAGGCCTGGAACATCAATCACCTGATATCTTCTATTATTGTGTACAAGAATTCCTACATTAATATCCTTCGTAGTGAATGGGTATTCAGCTATCTCTGGCCTTAAATTAGTTAGTCTTGATATGAGCATGGATTTTCCTACGTTTGGAAAACCTGCTATGATTATGACCTTTTCCTGTTTATCTATAAAGGGGATTTTTCTTAACTTTTCTCTCGCATCTCTCAATATGCTCAAAGATTCATCAAGATTTTCAATAACTGATGAAAACCTTCCGTAGAATGAAGACCTGAACCTTGCAACGACCTTTTCATCCCTTGCCTTCTTTATTCCCCTTATGGAATTTGTTGCAAATTCAGAAATTTTTTTAGCTGACCATTTTAGATTATTAAGGGACCTATCATAATCTCTTGCATTGACAAGTATGTAAAGCATATCCTTTTCAAAATTATCAAGATCCTCTATTTTTGGGAATCCCTTGTAAATTCTATTGATTATTCTCCTGGAGGTAGCCTCCATTATCTGAATCTTCTGCACTGAGACTATCTTGACCTTATCTACAAAATCAGGCTTATAAATATCCTGTATCTTATTTGTATTCCGGAAGCTCTTTTCAATAATCTCCTTGGATGTTAGCACAGGTGGAATCTTATCTGGTATCACAGTAATACCTCTGAAATATCAATTTCACCCAATGCTACTGGCATTTTGAGACCTATGTTCCTTAGTATCAAGGGATTCACCTCTCCGAAGAATCCACTCTCTTTTCCATTTACTAATATTTTTGCAAGCCTCCCATTCACAAACATTGGGAGAGAATACTTTTCTATATCATAGTGTTTTACATCCATATCTTCCAGGATTCCAACAAAGATACCCTTTATTTCAGAGAATGAAGCTTCCTTATGAGCAATTGCAATTCCCATGCTTTCTATCTCCTTGCCTTCCCTGTGAACGGTACCGATCTCAAATATTCTCTGAGGATATGGGTTTCTGTAATTGTTCAATAGAGATTGCATTAAAGATGGTGCTATTCTTGTCCTAATATAATCCTGCTCCCCGCTTAGGGGATTGAGAATTTCAATAGCATCATCCCCGAAACCATATATTTTATTGAATGATTTATTTGTGAGTACATTGTTCACAACTTCAGACATATCGTATCCTATCATCAGGAATCTCAGCCTGTTTTCAAAATATCTTAAATTGTTAGGCCTTCCATATGTTACAAATTCTTCATCCTTCAATTTAACCTTGTCAAATCCTATACCCTTGATTATATCTTCTACAATATCCACGTTATGCAAAATATCAAATCTGTATTCCGGGACTATGATCCCGTTACCCTCTATTCCATATCCCAACCTGATGAGAGATGATTCTATTTCTTCCATCGGGATTTTATAGCCAAGTATATTTTTCAGCTCTTTCTCAGGTATTCTTGTTATTTTATTCTTAATTTGAGGCGATTTTTTCCCGTTTATGGTTAAAGTGCCTATAGTACCATTTGGATAAGATAGTGAAGATAATATAAGGATCAACGTTTTATAGACTATGTTTTCATAAGTACCTGTTACATCAACGAAAATATCCTTGGTGTTTTCATCTATTACAGTAATATTTGAATTCAATATTGGAGGTAAAGAAATTATATTTCCTTCCCTATCAATTATTGCCGGTATGCTTTCACCAACGAGGTCTCCGTATTCTTTTGCCTTCTCATTATTCTCCATGAAATCCCTTAAGGTTGTTTCCTTATCTTCGCCCAGTGGAATGAAACTATGATCTCTGTCCACTTCCATATATTTAAGAGGGAACTTTACCTTTGAAAGGTCGTGCAATCCTATTGCAGATAATTTTCTGTCCCTTCCAATTGTCTTGTGTAGCTTCTCCTGGAAATCTATTATATTTGGAAGCAATTTTTTTACGTCCACATTCCTAATTATTCCTGCCTCAAAATATGGTCTCTGAGATGGCGATCGGCTCTCTATGACAAATTCTGAATCAACTATCTTTGGATCTTTATATACTTCAATCCCCTTGAATAGCCTGATGGCCCTTGTTACTCCCTGAATAGAATATAGATCTGGTCTGTCCGGGTTGAATTCCATTATGAATGCATCTTCCTCTATCCTGGCTTCTCCACCCAGCAACCATGGAATTTCCAAAATATCCTTATCATCAAGTCCTGAATATTCCTTCATTACTTCTTTTTTGAATCTTACTAACACCATTTAAACCCCTATCTACATTCACTATATTTTTATTTGCCAATCTTTTCAATAGTTAGATTAACAAAGTTTTTATTAATTTAAATATTCACGTGCAACGGGATGATATAGATTGAGTAAGGAAAAGTCCGCAAGGGTAGCAGCGAAGAAGATCAAGGACAAGTGGAAGACCAAGACCTGGTATACTATACTTGCTAACGATTCATTTGGAAAGAAAGAGATAGGATCGTCTCCTGCCCAGTCTCCTGAAGATATGATCGGGAGAATTTCTGAAGTTTCCCTATCAGATGTCACAGGAGATTTCAAGCAATCCCACGTAAAATTGATGTTCAGGATTACTAAGGTGGAAGGAGATAAAGCTTTTACAGAATTTGAAGGGCACGAGATTAATCAGGACTACATCAGAAGGATGATAAGGAGAAGAAAGACAAGAATTGATTCTGTTGTGGATGTAACCACCTCAGATAATTTCAATCTTAGAGTAAAGCCACTTTTGGTTGTTGACAGAAAGATAATAAGCGGAATTGAGACAAAATTGAGAAATAAAGTGGACGAATTTGTCAAAACAAAAGCGGCCTCGTTGCCATCAGATCAGTTCATAGTTTACATGTTTTCACCGCAGATATCAAATGATATTTATGAAGAAATAAAGACAATATATCCCACAAGGAAAATAGAGATCAGGAAATCGGAAATCATCAAAAATATTAAGAAGCAAATGCAGGCTCAGCCTGAAACAGAAATAGATGAGGAAGAGCAGACTGATGCCGGGGTGGCTTAGTCGGTAGAGCGTCGGACTCATAGGGAATAAAACTGGGAAATCCGAAGGCCGCGGGTTCGATTCCCGTCCCCGGCATACCAAAAACGTGTATCTGCTTTTATAGTACTGCCTAATTGTGATATAGGGAGAATCAGTATTTTTGCATAAACAAAGTTTTTGCATTCCAACCTTAGTGACTCTTGAAAATTAAATTTATTAGATTTGACAGTAATGAAATAAATATAACCCGATAGTATCCCAAAATCGGATTCTTAATTATAGTTAATAATTATATATCTATTTCTAGAAATCCTTCGTTTTCCTTTATTGCATAAGTTTTCAAAGGATTATTTATATTATCGTACTCACAACCCTTTTCAGGTCTGATCCTTGGTTCGGCTATCCTGTTTCCGTTAGTTACATCATACTTAGCTCCATGAGCAGGGCATTCAGCAACATTACCTGAGACAATATCAAGAAGTGCACAACCCATATGCCCGCATACCGCATCCATTCCGTAATATTTCCCTTCGTATTTGGTGATCAGCACTGGTCTCTGGTTGATCCATGTTATGAAATGATTGCTCTTTTCAAAAATTTTCGTAGATATGCTTATTCTTTTATATGCCATAATTTGTGATTTTTCGATTACTTATAAATTTTTCACTCATTTTATGTCTGCGTATTCTCATTTCCTCTCTTATTTAAATTCTTTAGGCCCATTTTCATTTAATGATGACTCAACTTCTTAATTAAGAAAACGCAGCATTTAATTTGACTTCGATAACACATTCAAACATCTGCTTATTAATATTTATTCGCCTTTGCTTATCAAATCTTGTATCATATACTTTTTCCCTTACGTTCTTAATTCTAATGGATTGAGTTCCCTTTTCAGCTTTATTACGCTAAAAATTCTCCAAATGTGGCTTAAACAAGTATAGATCTATAATGATACACATTTGACCTGTCAATATAAAACGTCAACCCCCCCCTTGATAAATCATTCAATCATTCAAATGTATAGACCCAGATTTCTTTATCAACATTTTCCTCACTTATCCCTAATTTTCAGAAAAATAAATTACGGGTTAAGAATTTCACTACAAAATAAATTTTAAATTAAGATTTCTGTATTGACATGTGGATATTGCATTCAAGATGACGGAAGATCACAGGGAAATTAATGAAATTATAGAAAATTTTATTAAATTACTCAAAGAGAACATATTTGATACTGATCTCTTGGCTAAAATTGGTGATAGATTAAGTTGGCACACTTTTGTAGAAGAAAGAATTTTGTTCCCTCTACTGGATAAGGCCAATTATGATAATATAACCTATTTAGAAATTGAACATTCTAAAATATTTAGCCTTTTAAAGCAACTCAAGGATAGAATCATTGATATTAATACAAAGATTAACACAACACAATCACTTCTGAATTTACTCATTGAACACAATGGATTCGAGGAATCATTTGTCTATGATTATTATAGCTCGTTGGATGAAAGCTTATTAGATGGAAAGGATGTTTTAAATCAATGGAAATGTAAATATTGTATTGATAGTATTAAAGATTAATTGTTGTAAATTCAAAATAACTCATTTATATTGCATTTTTATGAAATAACCGACTCCATTTTTGTATGGAGGTTTCACTTAATCTTCTTTTCGTATCCATCCTATCCCTTTGCCCCAATTATAAGATGTATTTTACCTGAGTCATTTACTTAAAAAAATGCTTACTATATCTATGAAACCCAATAGACTTATCAATCTGGAATCCTAAATTAAAAAGTGTTAAAATTGGAGAATGATTAAATAATCACTATTGGTATATGTTGAACGTGATAACATTAATCAGGGTGTATGATGAAACATCCCCTCGGGAAGGTTACAGAGTTCTGGTAGATCGTCTCTGGCCAAGAGGGGTCACAAAAGATAAACTAAAATTAGATAGTTGGATGAAAGAAGTGGCCCCATCGAATGAACTGAGGAAATGGTTTTCCCACGAACCATCTAAATGGAATGATTTCAAAATAAGATATTTCAAGGAATTAGATGGAAATTCCTCTGTTCAAGAATTAATAGATATATGCAGGAGAGAAAGAGATGTTGTATTTTTATATTCGTCCAAAGAAAAGGATTTCAACAATGCAGTTGCATTAAAAGAATATGTAATGGCTCACCTTTAATCGGCTTTTTTCTTATTATCTAGGGTGTCCCATATTCCGTCATACAATAACATCCATTATCTGCCTCTTTGGTCTATGATACATTTGATTGAGAAGCA
>CAZIOW010000002.1:49467-62391 GCA_964541025.1 uncultured Thermoplasmatales archaeon | reverse complement strand
ACCGGCGGCCTTCGCTGTGTGAGAGCGATGTCATAACCACTAGACCACGAGCCCTTTTCTCTTTAATACCTAATATATTATGATTTTTTCCATATCTATGCCTTGCATCTTTCCCTGAAATCTTCGAGTATATTTTTGTAGAAAATATAAGCATCGTATGGGGATCCATATGGATTGAAGTATGTATGCACTTCTTGATCCTGTACTCCAGCCATTGACATATAATAAAGATGATCTGATGTCTGTAGGTATCTCCAGGTTTTCTTGTCATTACAATGGGAAAGAGATTTCATATCCTCGAATGCGTCCCTCTGCATATCATTGGAAAGCCATGCACTGAGGTCCCTGGGATAATCAGCCCAAGAAATGTAATCTTTCACGGATAGCTCACCTGTTGGTGTGTGATTTACTGCTGCCTCTGAAACAGTATTGAATTCTAATCCCCTTCTTCCTGCCTCATCTGGCAGTGCTTTTAGAAATTCAAATATGCCGGATTCTTTCCATTGATGCTCGCCGAATGTCTCATAATCCATGAAAAGATTAATCACATCTCCTGGCGATTCAGAAAGCCACCTGGCGTATTTGTCAGCATAAAGAGGGTATTCATTCCATGATGGATTGGAAAAACGAAATGATATATCATCGCTTAGCCTGTAATTCCTGAGGAACAGATTCTGCGTCGCTGGATTCCTGTACAGATAATTTGGACTGTAATTGCCAATTAATCTATCTGGCCCCTCAGTTAGAATATTCCTGAATCCCTCCTTGGCTGACATGAATGCAATGCTATCGTTGTATATCATTTCAGTGTTTCTGAATGTTCTGGGGATTATATTGAAAATTTCTTTCTTCAGCCTTACATCTTCATTCACCTGAAGCGAGAATTCCTCCTGTGACCAGATGGAACTCAGGCTGTGATAATATGTTTCTGCAGCCAGTTCCCCTCCCTTTCTGAAATATTCCTTGAGAATGTCTATTACATCTTCTCTCATTCTCAGAAGGTTTTCAAGCAATACACCGGATATGGACATTGTTGCCTTGATTCTTCCATCAATAAGCGTCTGTGTGGCCGGTATATAACATCTGTCAGATACTCTATTCAGTATCTCCTTATTCTTTTCATCCCAGAAATATCCCTTTCCCTTACCTATGTCAAGGCTTCTGAATTCTCTGAGTCTCATTGGTTGATGTAGTTCAAAGAAAAATATCACACTTTTCATATTGAATTGTACACCCCCATTGTCTTTATTGCGGCCTTTTCCCAAGTAAAATTCATGGCCTCTATTCTGCCCCTTTTCCCCATTACCTCCCTTAGAGGCTTGTAATTCAAAATTGCTAGTATGTAATCTGCCATCTTGTCCGTATCCCAGAAGTCACATTTAAGAACATTAGACAGAGCCTCTCCAACGCCGGTCGTCTTGCTGATTACAGTAGGGGTGCCTGTGGACATTGACTCAAGGACAGTCATTCCAAATGGTTCGGAAACGGCAGGAAGGACAAACACGTCGGAATCCCTGTAAATTTTCAGTGAATAATTTTCGCTGACAAAGCCGGTGAATTCGAAATTCTCTTCTATACCTAATATCCTTACAGAATTCTTCATTTCTGCTAGCTGGTCCCCTGTTCCGGCCACCACGAAAACAACATCGTTTCTTCTTGTAAGGACTTTTCGGGCTGCCTCCACAAAAAATTTAGGCCCCTTTTGTGGTGTTACCCTTCCAAAGTAAAGAACCCTTTTAGTTACATCATAATTTTTATCCGTATTAGAGTACAAGCTTGAACTAACCCCATTGTAAATAACTTCAATTTTATTATTATCTATTCCATACTGTTCATGAATTATTCTCTTTGTGTAATTTGAAACTGATATTACCCTGTCAGCTTCCCTGATACCTTCTTCCTCTATTTCCATGATCCTGCGCTGAGGATTGAAATTTCCTGACCTGTCGTATTCAGTACTGTGGACTGTCACCACGAGCGGCTTACCTGTTTTCTTCTTCAACCTGACACCAGCCCTGAATGTTATCCAATCGTGGGCATGGATTATTGAAGCATCATCTTTGAAATCTGAAATGATGAGATCATTGTATTTCAGTACCAATTCATAAAAATCATTGCTCCTGTCATAGTTGTTGCCGTTAGGATGAGTATTTATTCTTGTCACTTCAAACGGATATTCTTGAAGAAGGCCGGGTGCATCAGGGACATAAAGGTTTACCTCCATGATTTTTGATATTATTGTAAATAGATTTATCGTGTGGATTCCTAGCCCGCCAGCAAAGGCGGGTGGAAGCTCCCAGCCCAGTACAGATACCTTCATCCTTACCTCAGGTCCTCTATGTACGCCCTGATTATTTCTGCATAACTCCATGCCTGAATCATGCATCCTTTCGGATTATCAGGAATGAATCCGTCGAAAATTTCGGGGATATAATTCAAGTTCATTATACCCCCAAAATAATTTCTTAGATAATCTTTCCTGACACCTGCCCTGACTGCTGATGTTATGTATGGACCTATCAACCATGGCCATACAGTCCCATTGTGGTATGCCATGTCCCTGGAACACTGATCCCCCTCATATACCGATACGAAATTTCTGTCTGACGGAGATAATGTTCTCAATCCGTATGGTGTTATTAAATCCTTTATGCTTTCAAGGAATGGCTTTATATTGTTAATCACGGGATATGGAAGTGAAAAGGCAAATAGCATGTTTGGCCTGATTGAATGATCGTCCGGATCAGCCAGGTCCTTAATACTATTTCCTTCCACAAATTTTTCTATGAATTTTGATCTTACCTTTGCTATGACCTCATCATAATTCTCCGGAGGCTTGATATTCATTTTGAAATAAAATTCCTTCATTGATGATAGAGCATTGAACCACAGTGCATTTATTTCAACTGGTTTTCCACTTCTGGGAGTTATGAAATTGCCGTCACATCTTGCATCCATCCACGTTGTGCCTTGAGGAACAGTTATGAGTGCATCTTCCATCTTTATTCCCTCAAAACCATCTATATAGTTGTTCATGATGGAATCGAGATAATTTATACTTGATCTTATGAATGACAAATCGTTGCTGTAATCCATGTATTTCTTGAGAGCGTAGATAAACAGCAGCGGTGAATCCGCGGGGAATATTTCCCCTCCCTCATAATTTCTTATCTTTCCATCTGGGTACAGCCTCATCATTCTGGAAAGGATCCCTTTGGCTTCATCAAATTTTCCTCTGACGAGAAGCAGGCCTGGTATTGAGATGAGTGCATCCCTGCTCCAGGCTCCGAACCAGTGATAACCAGCTATTATATTATCACCTGTTATGAAGAAATTTGAAATACCCTGCATTCTTTCAGGAATTTCTGAATTCTTGAAAGTAGGCGAAGTGAATTTTATGAATGAATTTTTACTCTTCTGGAATTCAGTCTTCTCCTCTCCCTGATGGAATCTGAATATGATTTCCCTCTGACCTTCAAATTTGAATATTCCGGGTGAAAATAAATCTTCACTGTATCCATATCCCCTTTCCCTTTCCTCGTTATAAGTAAAATTTCTGTAGATGTCGGCATTTTCAAAGAAATAATTTCCATTATTGACTGAAAGTCTCATCTCTCCTCTTTGGAAGGTCAATTCATCATTGTTCCTTGATATGCTTACTCCGTTTGCATCCTTATTAATTGATCCGGCCTTCCTGAACGCTAGAAGAGGGGTCACGGAAAACATATCAGGAATTCTTTCCGGGAAGGTATATCTGATGTAAAGGGCGTTATGATTGGGATCCCACAGGATCTCCTTTTCCATAACAACTTCACCAATTCTGAATTTGAATGTTGGAATCGGATAATCCTCATATTCATAGAGGTATTTATATCCCCTGGGATGAACAATATCTCCGAAGTAATTGCAGTCTGTACCATATTCATTTTCCCCTGATTTCATATTTTCCCACATCTTCGAGAGCAGCACATTTCTGGAATGATCGCCTTCCAGTGTTACGAACATACCGTGGTATGAACGCGTGTGAGCCTGAGAAACGGTGGAACTTGAATAGTATCCGTTCCTGTTTCCCACAATCCATTCTCTCAACAATTTCATGATTAGAAATGATATCTTCATTTACTAATTTTTGCTATATTCTATAATTTCCAAACGAATTACTGTGATAACTTAATAATCAGTATGTCATTATCCATCATGGTAAGATTTCTTCCGTTGGGAAACGGGAGGTTGCTGGTCACATTTGATTCAGATATGAATTTGATGGATTTTTACTATTCAAAAACACAGTCGGAGAATCATGGGGGACATCCATTCAGGAACGGAGTAATGGTGAATGGGAAGTTCACTTGGGTTGATAGAAAAATAATAAGGGATGCTGATTATCTTGATCATACTGCTATTGGTAGAATATATTTTGACTTTGAAAATGTTGAATTCACAAGTTATAATGCGGTATATCCTTATGAAGACATTTTTCTGAGACGCATCTCAATGAAGAACAACAATTCATTCCCAGTGGATGTTAACTTGTTTTTCCACCAAAATTTCAACATATATGGAAATAACATAGGGGATACAGCATACTATGAACCCTCAGGACCTTCAATAATTCATTACAAGGAGAGAAGGTATTTCCTCGCGTCCAGTCGGGATGATAAAAATTCATCTTTCTCATCATATGCAATCGGGATAAAGGATTTCGGAGGGATGGAAGGGACTTGGAAGGATGCGGAGGATGGAATTCTTTCAATGAACACAATTTCTATTGGTTCAGTGGATTCCGTAATCTCACATAAAATAGAAATTGATAGTGGAAAATCTGAAGAGATATATTACTTCATCAAGTGTTCCAGGGACCTTGAGTCTCTGACAAATAATATTCCGGATTACAGTGCCCTGAAATATATGGAGTACAGGACGGGTAATTTCTGGAAACTTTGGTCATCGAAGAAAAACTTTGGACTTGAGAATAATGTGGGGTCTCTATTCAAAAGATCACTGTTCATAATAAGGAGCCATATGAATGAGATAGGAGGTATAGTAGCTTCCAGCGACAGCGATATATTGAAATCAAATAGAGATGGTTATTACTATGTGTGGCCAAGAGACTCATCAATTGCCGCTTATGCTCTGATGAATTCAACTCATTATGGACCCGCAAGACTTTTCTTCAATTTCTCCGCTGACACAATCCTATCCGGAGGCTATTTTGCACATAAGTACAATCTTAATGGAACAATGGCATCAAGCTGGATACCAAGGGTTATGGATGGAAAACCAATTATCCCTATACAGGAGGATGAGACTTCCCTGGTTCTGTGGTCATTGTGGAATTATCACAGGAGGGTGAACGACCTTGAATTCATTTCTGATATTTATGAGAATCTGATTCGAAAGGCAGCTGATTTCATCACGGATTTTAGGGATGAAGATGGATTGCCAAAACCTTCGTACGATCTGTGGGAAGAGAGGTATGGTATTCATGCATTCACAATTGCAACGACCTACGCTGCCCTTGTTTCAGCAGCGAAATTCTCAGATATACTAGGAGAGGATTCTCTGAACAGGAAGTATGCAGACGCTGCCCTGAAAATGAAAGAATCATTTATCAGAAAATTCTATTCTCAGGATAACGAAAGATTTGCTAGGTCGTTGATAAATGGAAAATTGGATTTCACAGTTGACTCAGCACTTTTCTCTATTTCGAGATTTGGACTTCTGCAGCCAGATGATCCCATGATGGTTTCAACTGCCAATAAAATATTCAACAAGCTCTGGGTCCCCAAGGTTGGGGGGCTGGCGAGATATGAGAACGATTATTATCAGAGAGTGAAGGATGACAGGAATATTCCAGGAAATCCGTGGGTCATAACGACTCTCTGGGGAGCTGACTATTATACTTCTCTGGGAAAAATGGATGAAAGCAGGAATCTAATAAACTGGGTTGTGGACCATGCGCAACCATCCGGAGTCTTCTCTGAACAAATTAATCCCTATGATGGCAGGCCAATTTCCGTTTCTCCCCTTGTTTGGAGTCATGCAGAATTCGTGATAACGGTTCTTGACCATTTCAACGGGAGAAAGAATTAATTTCGTGGTGCAATTAAGAAAAGAATGCAAGAGTATTCTATTGATAATTACAGTTACAATTTGCCCAGAGAGCTGATTAGACAGGAGCCCCCTTCATCAAGGGAGGATGCGAGACTTATGCAGATTGATGGTAATGAATTATATCACAGAAAATTTCCTGAAATACTAAATATACTTTCAAAAGGTGACCTCCTCATTCTGAACCGTACTAGAGTCAGAAAGGCACTGGTCTATGGACGAAAACATACAGGCGGGATACTCAAGATAACTGTCCTGGAGAGAGATGAGGAGGGGTTCGTCTCGCTAATAGCTGGAAAGGTAAGGGATAACGATGTAATAATTGTGGGAGAAAGAGAGGCAAAAGTAAGAATCAGGGATGATGGCAAGAAAATTCTTTCTGGGAATATAGACTGGGATTACCTGGAAAGTATAGGTCACCTTCCCCTTCCCCCATACATTAAGAACAGGCAGGATTTCAGTTACTACCAGAACGAGATAGGAGATGAGACTGGATCCATTGCTGCTCCAACAGCAAGCCTTCATTTCAGCAATAACCTTCTAAATAAAATAAGAGAGAGAGGGGTTAAGGTTTCATTTGCTCTCCTCACCGTCGGATACGGAACATTCAAGAGCATAGAGGATGAGGATATAAGGAAACATATAGTTGACGAGGAAGACATTCAGGTTACTGAGAATCTTGTTTCTGATATTGAAGATGCAAAGGGGAGGATTGTGGGGGTTGGAACTACCGTCGTCAGGTCCCTTGAAACAGCTTCATATTCAGGAGTTCTCAGACCTTACAGTGGTTTGACAAGGATATATATCTATCCAGGATACAAGTTTAATTCAGGCCTTACCCATCTGATAACAAACTTCCATATTCCAAGATCTTCCCTTCTTGCGCTTGTTTACGCCTTTGGAGGAGAGGAAAGAATAAAGAAAGCCTATGGCGAGGCTATTGGGAATAGATATTATTTCTTCAGTCTTGGAGATGCTATGATGATTGACAGGGTTTATTAATTTTTATTATTTGATTTCTGATATATTTTATTGATTTCGTCGGTCAATCCCTTAAGTTTCGTGTTCAGCTGTTCAATCTGATCCTTGAGTGATTTCAGCTTCATTTCTGCGAGCTCAATATCTTCCTCAACTTCCTTTTTGAATGCTTCAACATCCTTAACTTTCACAAGAATTGATCCTACTTCCCTGTATACTTCATCATCCTCATTGCTCTTGTTTAGATAATCAAGTGTTTTCTTATCTTCCCTCAATTTTACCTCGTACTGGTACTGCTGTGCCATGAGGGATTCTATCTGTTTCTGGAGTTTTTCAGCATCTTTTAACTGATTCTGGAAATATGGGCCTAAATTAAGATCTGCCATTGCTTCCTAATTGATGTTTACCTAATAAATTATACGATTGAGACAGATATTTATTTATCTCATATTCCAATGGTAGCCTATGTACGGAGTTAATGGAAAAATTCTTTGGGTCAATCTGACAGATAAAACTTTCCAGGAAGAGGAGGTTCCTGAAAAAATTTACAGGCAGTACCTGAGCGGCTATGGATTTGGTTCATATTTCTTAAACAGAGAGATGAAGGGTGGAGAGGATCCTCTTGGACCAGACAATATACTGGGAATAGTAACAGGCATATTCAACAGCCACGGAGTCCCGCTCGGAGGGAGATTTGAAGTCGTTGCAAAATCGCCTCTAACAAACACGTGGGGTGATGCCAACTGTGGCGGTAAATTTGGACCTGAGTTGAAGAACAGCGGATTTGATGCAGTATTTTTCAATGGTATTTCAAGTAATCCTGTTTTTCTGAGGATAAATGATGGCAAATATTCCCTTGAGGATGCATCTAGTCTCTGGGGAAAGAATGCTTATGAAACTGAAGATTCCTTAAAAAAGATTGAACCAAAGGGGCAGGCTCTTGTTATTGGTGTTCCTGGAGAGAAGAAGATGCTTATGGCATCCATAATGAATGACTACGGAAGAGCTGCAGGAAGATCGGGTCTTGGCGCTGTAATGGGTTCCAAGAAATTGAAGGGGATAATTGTAAGGGGGACAAGGAAATTTGAAGTCTTCAACAGGGAAATGCTAATTTCCCTTCTCAAAGAGATACAGATTAATTTTAACAAGAATATTGATCTTGCCAGACCGTGGCAGCTGTACGGTACAACTGCCATAACTGAGTCGTCGCATCTGAACGGTGATACTCCAATAAAGAACTGGAAGGGTGTTGGGATCAGGGATTACGGTGAAGAGAGTGCAAAAAAGATTAGCGGAGAAGAAATTGCAAAGGATAAGATCAGGTCATATGGATGTGCACAGTGCACGCTTGCCTGTGGTGGCCATGTCAGAAGGAACACAAAATACGGTCCACTTGAGGGCCATAGGCTTGAATATGAAGGCACAGGGGCCTTCGGAGGTTTGAACCTCAATAAGGATCTGGATGCAATGGCAATGTCATTCGAGATTTGCAATAGGGAGGGATTGGATATAATTTCAACCGGAGCAGTAATTGCATTCGCAAACGAATGTTTTGAAAATGGTCTCATAACAGAGAGGGATATAGGATTCCCCATAGGATTCGGAAATTCTGATGCAATGGTAA
This sequence comes from uncultured Thermoplasmatales archaeon, assembly GCA_964541025.1. Taxonomy (GTDB): domain Archaea; phylum Thermoplasmatota; class Thermoplasmata; order Thermoplasmatales; genus JAGDXO01. The sequence goes on along the minus strand of CAZIOW010000002.1, from coordinate 53,678 downwards.
GGCTCGTTGAGCTAATAGCAAGGGGGGAGGGTTTTGGCTTGGTGCTTTCTGATGGAGCAAAGAAGGCATCTGAGATAATAGGCAGGGGAAGTGAAAAATTTGCAATGCACGTAGCCGGGCAGGATCTCCCAATGCATGATCCCCGGCTTATGCCATCACTTGGAACAACATACATTGCAGATCCAACTCCGGGGAGACATACTGCCGGCGGGCTTGGCTTTGATGAAGGTGGGAGTATGACTCTTCCTTTTGAATACAATGTTGGTAACAGGAAGATAGAAAGATATATGTATTCTGGAAAGGGAAAACTCCAGGCTCTTTCTTCATATGGTACTCAGATTATAAATTCCACGGGAATGTGTTTATTTTCAACTTCCGTCTGGCCGAATTCTTATCCCTATCTCAGACTATTCAAGGCAATAATGGGATGGGACATGGACAGCGAAGAGCTCATGATGATTGGCAAGAGAATACAGGTCAGCAGATATCTATTCAACTATAAACAGAAGATCAACGTTTGGAGTATAAAACCCCCGGGAAGAATGGTTGGATTGCCTCCACTCGATGATGGACCGACTGCAGGGGTAACCATTGATTACGAGACCATGGTAAGCGAATATCTGCAGGAAGTTGGAATAGATAAAGATGGAAAACCAAATGAGAACGTTCTGAGGGAATTGGATATAAACGTCTAGAGGAATAGTTCCGGTTTATCCTTCACATCAGAATACCTGAATATGGGGCCGTCTTCGCAAACATAATATTCCCCCAGATTGCAGTGCCCGCAGACACCTATTCCGCATTCCATTCTCCTCTCAAGTGAGAGGAATATATTCTCCTCCTTCAGGCCGATTTTAATGGCTTCATTAACTGAATTCTTCATCATGAGAGGTGGGCCTATGATGAAAACTGCTGAATCCTTCGGAACATTCTTTTTTCCTATGAATTCTGTCACAAATCCTGTATTGCCTTTCCATTTCTCATCACCCCTGTCCACTGTAATTACAAGGTCAGCATATTTTGACCATTCATCAAACCTCTCTTTATAAACGAGATCTGAGGGGGATCTTGCTCCATATATAAACGTGATATCCCTTTTGTTTCCCGCATCTATTAATTCTTCAATCATGCTTCTTATTGGCGGAACACCAATTCCTCCAGCAACTGCCATTATGTTGTCATACTCTTCCCATGGCCAGCCCTTACCATAAGGTCCTCTTAAACCTATTTTTTCAGCTGAATATATTTTACCGGTAACAGTTCCTATCTTTCTTATTGTGAATGATAAATTCCTGCCTTTTCCTGACGCTACAGATATGGCAGCTTCCCCCGTTCCAGGAACAGATAGCATGAAGAACTGGCCTGAGTGCCCATTATTCCGTGCATTTATGTCGATTGAATAAATATCCTGGGTTTCCCACTTAATGCTTTCAATTCTGTAATATTCTGGAAGGTATTCATTCCTTTGAATAATCATGTGTTATCACCTCCTTTATATCAATGTCCACGGGACAGTCTTCGGTGCATCTGTTGCATCCAGTGCAAAGGTAAACATCCTTTGATTTCTTGTAATAAACATATTTGTGATAAAATCTCTGCCTGAGCCTTTCGTCAAGATCAGGCCTTGTGTTGCCTGCACTGGATGATGTGAAGCCTGAAAGTATGCATGAGTCCCATTCCCTTAGCCTATCATCTTCCCTGTCATAAAGGTCAAAACAATAGCACGTGGGGCACGAATAATTGCAGGCACCGCATGATATGCATATTGATGCATACTCCTTCCATAGCACTGAATTCCATTTTATTCTTTTCTCAATCCCTTCAACAGGCAGTTTTTTCATCTTGCTGTCAAATTTCTTCCTGAAATTCTCGATGTCATAATTATCCGCGGTCCTGAATCCCTTCATATATTTTTCAAACTCACTGGATACCATCACTACATAATTCCCATTGTCTGGAATAATCTGTATCTGATATTCATTGAGGACAGGCCCACCGAATGATGAGCAGAAACCGCCTTCGCAGGGCTCCCTGCAAACAAAGTTAATGAAGAGAGTGCTGTCTCTTCTTGCTGTATAAAATGGGTCCTTTCCATATATCTGTTTATCCATTATGTAAAATCCCTTAAGGTCGCAGCTTCTCACTCCAAACACAGCCTTCTTTTCAATCTCAGGAAGCTGAAGAACATTTTCATTTCTTGCTATAAGAAATTCCTTTGGAGCATACTTGCTTCTGCCATCTATTATTTCTTCAAATTTCCTAACTGAATCAAAAACTATTTCCCCATGGTCTGAAACTGTTCCAAATGTTTCGTAGTCCTCTGAGATGTTCTTAAAAAGTTGAACCATTTCCTCCCTGTCAAGGAGATATATCAAGGTATCACCTTCACTGCAACTACCTTGAATTCAGGTATTTTTGATATTGGATCAAAGTTTTCTCCAACCAGTTCATTCACCCTTGCCTCCACAAAATGGAAAGGTACGAATACTATTCCAGACGGGATCTTATCTGTAACCCTTGCCTTTATCTTTATTGAGCCGTGCCTGGACTCAATGGTTATGACCTGGCTATTTCTAATTTTCAGGAGTTTTGCGTCATCCTCATTTATCTCCACATAGGGTTCTGGAGATTCCCTCTCAAGGATATCTGTCCTCCTGGTCATTGTACCAGAATGCCAGTGGTAATAATTCCTCCCTGTTGTCATTATATATCTATACTCATCATCAACCCTCTCAGCAGGGTATCCAAAAGGTACTGGAACCAGTTTACCCCTGCCAGTGGGAAAGGATTTGGAATGCATGATCTCTGTCCCTTCCGGGAATTCCTTGTTAATAGGCCATTGTTTACCTATAGGGAAAATATTATCATATGTTGCCCCAGAATAATTGTAAATTGCCCTCCTAATTTCATTGAATATCATTTCTGGAGAGGAATAATCTTCCATCCCGAGTAACATCTTTCCAAATTCCTTCAGTATCCACCAGTCAGGTTTTGCATCTCCTGGTGGCGGATACACAGGATTTATTTTCTGTATTCTCCTTTCTGTGTTGGTGAATGTTCCTTCCTTCTCAAGGGATGAAGCTGCGGGAAATACCACATTTGCCTTTCCAGCAGTAAGCGTCAGGAATATGTCCTGTACTATGAACAGATCAAGATTGCCAATACCTTCTTCCACCCTTGAAATGGATGCCTCAGTGATCAGCGGATTTTCTCCCATTAGGTATATCGCCTTTATCTTACCATCAGCCGCAGCGTCAAACATTTCCGACAGCGTTAGACCCTTGTTTTTCGGCATTTCCTTACCCCACAGAACCTCGAATTTCTTAACATTCTCGGAATCATATTTTACATATCCGGGATAGAATTCAGAGAGAGCACCCATATCAGATGATCCCTGCACATTGTTCTGCCCCCTCAGGGGAAAGATGCCTGATCCCCTGACCCCAATGTTACCTGTAATCAGAGCCAGATTGGATACATCCATTACATTCTCTGTACCATGAATGTGCTGCGTTATGCCCATTGCGTAGAATATTGCAGCTGGCCTCTCATTGGCTATCATCTCTGCCGCCCTTTCCACCAGCAACGGATCAACACCTGTTATCTCTTCGGTAACTTCAGGCGGGTATTTCTCGATCTCCCTTCTAAATTCATCGAACCCCTGCGTCCTCTCATCAATGAAATGCTGATCATGCCAGCTATTCTTGAGTATTACAAACATTATTGAATTCAAAAGAGCTATATCTGACCCTGGCCTAAACTGGAGGAATACATCTGCTGATTTAGACAGCTGTATCTTTCTCGGGTCAGCTACAATAAGATTCTTACCCTTCTTCTTTTCCCTCAATATCTTTGCCCCTATAATTGGATGCTGTTCCGTAGTATTAGTCCCTATGATGAAGAATGTCCTGGTATCCTCAAGACTTTTGATGGAGCCGGTTGCTGCTCCTGCTCCAAGTGTATTGATAAGTCCAAGGGCGGTTGGACTGTGGCAGCTTCTTGCACAGTGGTCTATATTATTTGTCCCCGCCATTCTTGCTATTTTCTGCATGAGGTAATTTTCTTCGTTTGTGCATTTGGCAGAAGACTGGAATGCTACCGAATCCGGCCCATATTTATTGATTATATCCTTCATCCTGGATGCAGAATAGCGGAGAGCCTCCTCCCAGCTTGCCTTTCTGAATGAACCACCCTCTCTTATAAGAGGCGTA
>CAZIOW010000002.1:0-49455 GCA_964541025.1 uncultured Thermoplasmatales archaeon | reverse complement strand
GAGCCTATCCCTTGAAAAATTATAACTCAATCCACTGTATCCCTTTATACATAGCTTTCCTTCATTGACAGGCGAAAGTGAATATCCAATGACGTGCTCGGATGACCCATGCCCATTTATAACTATCTGGCAACCCGTCCCGCAATATGGACAGACGGTTATAGTTCCCACATATCTCTATTTAAAAAAATTATAAAAGAGTTGCCTAATAACAGCCAAGTAATTTCCTGGCTTCCTCCAAATCATCGTTTGTATTGATGCTCATCAGACTTGAAGAAAGTTTCCCCGCTCTTAGAAGTTTGAATTTTCTTGATATGAAAGGATAGATTGATTTTGAGATTGATGAGTATTCACTGAATTCTTTAAGGATATTCCTGTTGTAAACTGCGAAGAGTGGTTCCACTATCCCTTCAGATGATATCATCGCTATGGGGATACCCACATATTCATTGAGTATCAAATTAATAATATGGTCATTGATAAACGGCATATCACCACCCACAGCTAAAAATGTGCCATATTCCTTTATTGCCGCGATCAATGAATCGATGAGAACTCCAGCACTATTATCCATTGAAATCTTACAACTATCACAGCGTAAAGATGGGTCCTTGGAGTAAATAATGACCTCATCCAGTCTTTCATTCGCAATCAACGGTTCACATACCATCTGTATCATTTTCTTTCCGCAAATATCCATACTATGCTTTCCTGGGAGACGCTCGCTTTTCTTAACAAATACAATTGCCTTCATTTCTTTACACCGCAAACCTCGCATTCGGGGTTTATCTCCAGTAACAATTTCTGGATTGACTGTTTCCATGCATCAATGAATATTAGTTCCCCTTTTTCTTCAATACCAAGAATTATTTTCAGCGCAATAGTAGATGCTAATGAAGAAACCGTATGAACAGCTGAAGGCAGAACACCGGTCTGAGTGCATGGTATTGATTCTCCCTCAAGAGGATAGCCTATGCACGAAAGACAGGATGTTTTACCAGGAATTATTGCCTTGACATAACCATAGTATCCCTCTACAGCGGAAAATACCCAGGGTATACCAAGTTTTACGGAAAATTCATTGATTATACCTCTTGAACCATAATTATCTGTCCCATCCAATATTACATCATTTCCCGGGAAATGGAATGATGCATTTTTTGACTCAAGCCTATTGTTTATTGCTACGATCTCCACATCCGAATTTATTTCCTCCAAGTGACCTTTTGCTGCGCTTACCTTATATTCGCCAACATCTTCCTCAGTGTATAGGGATTGCCTGTTAAGATTTGAAATCTCAACCCTATCATCGTCCATTATGGTTATCTTTCCCACCCCCATCCTTGCAAGAATTTCAGCTATTGCCGAGCCAGTACCCCCCACTCCTACAATAATGGCTGCAGATTCTGATATCTTTCTTTGACCCTGGGGAAATATATCCTTCAGAACTATCTGGGAGAGATATCGGTTAATATCCATAGTACATCAATATAATCTGATTAAATATATTATCCGCCGCTAACAGGAGGAAAAAGAGAGACCGTGTCGCCATCCTTAATTTCCGCACTGACATCCTTTACAAATCTACCATTAAGTACAATCAGATTTATTTTCTCATTCTTAAGCTTCGGGTACATCTCTTCCACTTTATTTATTAATTCTTCGAGATTCACTTTCTCGAATTCTAATTCATCCTGCATTTTTCCCGCAATATCTCTGTATTTAGCATAATACTTCACAGTGACCTTCATAATTCACCTCCAGTATGGTTCCCTTGCCTTTACTGCCTCATTCATTATTTCCTCAATATCGTTTTCTCCCCTAAAGCTGAAAACTTGATCCTTCCTGTTAAGACATGTCTGGAACTGCCCCTTAGATGTCACTCTGAGCCTTGTACAGTTATTGCAGAATTCTGGATTTCTCATAGGCATTACAAGTTCAATTTCCACTTCTTTCCCACCAATATCAACCCTGTATTTCTTTCTGTGGTGAAGTGAATTGTATGAAACTCCTTTGATCCTGTCCTTCAGTTTCTCCTCTATGTTCCTCAAGTCGTAATGATATTTTCTGAAATCTTCTGATCTTTCGCCATCTCTGTCTGTTTCATATTCAATCAGCTGCAGAATTGCTCCTTTTTCTGCTGCAAAGTTGATCATATCATCAACTTCATCCACATTCAATCCATTCAGAACAACAAAATTTATTTTTACAGGTTTGAGACCAGCATTTATAGATGCATCTATACCCCTTTCGACTTGAGCAATACTTTCATTTCCTGTTATCGTCCTGAATATGCTTCTTTTCAATGAGTGCAGTGATATATTTATTCTGTTGAGACCTGCATCCTTCAGGGACCCTGCCCTTGATTCCAGGAAAAAGCCGTTGGTTGTGAGAGATATATCACCCTTTATATGCTTTCTAGTTCTTTCTATTATTTCCTCAAGGTCCTTTCTCATTAGAGGCTCTCCTCCTGTAAATTTTATTCTATTGACACCATTCCTTGATGCAATTTCCACCACTCTTTCAATTTCCTCAGGGGAGAGATGCTCCGCATTCTGCTCTGTCCCTTCCATGTGACAGAAAAAGCATTTGAAATTACAGACAGCATTCACCTGTATTCTCAGGCTGTTGAGTGGGCGCCCATAATTATCGAACATCATTGCGCGTTTATCAAATATTCATATCAATACTTTATGATATCTGCTGAACAAAATCAATGCCATCTCATTGTTCCGTCCTCGAATACATCCTGCTTCCATATTGGAACCCTTGTTTTTATATTATCGACAATGTAAATGCAGCTTCTGAATCCCTCCTCCCTGTGCTCAGAAAATACTGTGACCAGAAGTGATACCTCCCCTGGTTTTATATTTCCTATTCTGTGAACAGCATTAGCATCTATAATTTTAAAATTGTTCATTGCCTCCCCAAGAATTTTTATCATTTCCTCCTCTGCGATATTTATTTCTGCCTCATAATGGAGATATGAAATGTTTCTGCTCCCTTCTTTCCTTCGCACAATTCCTTTGAAAATTATAATTGATCCTGTATTTTCTTCGTATTCTCCATAATCCTGCACTATACTATCAAACTGTACCTTTGCTCTCATTGCCCATGTAGAAAATGCATACCTTGTTAAAATATTGATTGATCACAGCGGATAAGGGCAATATATTTTAGGCAGATACTCCTCTTTCATTATGAAATATATCAGTGAAAAAGAAGTGGCGGAGCATCTTAAGATGAAGGATACTATAAATATTCTTGAAGAAGCATTTATCGAATACGGAAAGGGAAATGCCACTTCAGATTCAAGACTGAGAACCATGATGGACGGAAAAATACTCAATTCCATGCCTGCCATATTTGCAAAATACAGGATCGCTGGACTTAAGGTCTATTTTGCAACCAGAACAGGAGCAAGGTTTGTGGTTCTTGTTTTCAACACAGAAACAAACGAGCTTGAAGCAATAGTTGAAGCAGATAAGCTCGGACAGGTAAGAACAGGAGCCCTTGCAGCAATGGTATCTAGAAGAATAGTTGTTGAAAAATCGCCCCCAGTAGCAATTATAGGTTCAGGTTACCAGGCAGAAACACAGCTTGAAGGTTTGATCAGCGTTTACAACCCGGAGAGCATCTCAGTTTACTCAAGAAATGAAAGAAATGCTCAGAATTTTGCACAGAGGATGTCTTTAAAATTTGGAATAGACATAAATGTTGCTTCAACGGCCAGGGAAGCTGTTTCAGGGGCCAGAGTCATAAACACTGTAACAGATTCTACTAATCCAATATTTTCCTTCAAAGATCTTGGCCAGGAATTTCATGTAAACCTGGTAGGTGCAAATCTCCCATTCAGGAGGGAAGTTGACAGGGATGTTTTCGAGGGAAGCGATATTGTTATAGTCGAACATTTTGAGCAGGCGATGAAGGAATCATCTGAGATCATAGATTATTTTTCTTCCCACGGAAAGGAGAGAATAGTTGAACTGAAGGATTTCCTTGTATCTGGTCAGGAGAGAAATACAAAGAAGAGCGTATTCAAATCAATGGGAATAGGTCTTGAGGATATTGCATCTGCTTACCTTGTCTTGAAAGATATGGGACTTTACTGGGGCTGATTATTACCTGGAGACTCCTACTTTTCTTAGCATCAACTTGAATATATCATTTGCAACAAGATTCATGAATAACCCGTAAAGAAGTACAACTATGTAATCTATGATTGGAATTGGTGTTACAATTCCAAAACCGTAAATTGAGAGCAACGAAACAACAACCATGTCTGCAATTATTGAGAATGTTAGAGTTCTTCCTGGCATGGATTTCCAGAAGAAGTTGTTTTCTCTTACTATTATTGGCGTTATTAACCCGAAAAACATTATTTCTGTGAAGAAGAATGTGTTCAGGACACTTATATTGCTTCCAAGATCCAGATATCTCAGACCAATGAGCAAAAGTATAAACATTTCAACTACCTGAATGGCACCCATTGAAATCCCTATCTTGACAAGATTCCCTACGTCCCATTTTTCTGGATTCCTTGATCCGTGCATACTATCAGTTGACAGGGATATGGTCACGAAATCTATTAGGAACAGGAATAGGATTATGTCCAATGCAGATAGGAGAAAATAACCTGTGATAATGAATCCGACTGCAAGGAATACCGCAACCTGGAATGTCTTAACTATCTTGTTCAGAACCCATGTTACAATCCTCTGGTAAGTCGTCCTTCCTGTCCTTACAAGATCAACTATGTTTCTGAGACCTTCCGTCGTAAGTATTACACTTGCTGCACCTTTTGCAACGTCGGTTGCATTGCTAACAGCTATTCCCACTTCAGCCCTCTTCAATGCAGGTGCATCATTGATTCCATCTCCTGTCATTCCTACTATATGTTCCTTTGCCTGCAGGCCCTTGACAATAGTGTATTTATCTTCGGGATAAATTTCCGCAAATACATCGCTTTCCTCTGCGAGATTTGCAGCCTTTACCGGGTCCTTTATCTTGAGATCCTTGATCTTGGCACCTGTTACTACCCTTTCACCAATTCCTATGTTCTTTGATATCTCCCTGGCTATTGGTTCGGCATCACCTGTCAGCATCTTTATACTGATACCAAGATCTTTCAGTTCCCTTATTGACTCAAGGGTATCAGGTCTTGGTGGATCTGAAAGCCCTGCTAGACCCACAATATTGAAATCGTCATTCTCTGAAATAGCAACTGCAATTATCCTGTGCCCATGCTTAGCTATATCTTCTTCCCTTTCTTTCACTTCATTGTTCTGCTTGAAATTGCTTAGTTTCAGTATAGTATCCACCGCCCCCTTGACTACCCTTATATCCCTGCCATTTATTGTCACAAAAGCTTCTGTTCTTCTTGTCGATGGATCGAACCCTTTGAAATTCTTAACAGTTATCTTATCTCTTGAAAAATTCTTATCCTTTGCCCGGTTTATGAACGCTAGATCTATTGGATCATTATCGGCCTCCTCCGATGCAATATAACCATAAAAAATTACGTCATCGCTGCTAAAATTGTTGAACGAAACTACCTCAGAAACTGAAAGTTTATTTTGTGTCAGTGTACCGGTCTTATCAGCGCACAATGTATCCATTGTAGCTGCATCTTCCATTGCATTCAGTCTTGTGACTAGTGCTCCCTTTTTAGCAGTTTCCAATGAACCTATTGCCATGCTAACCGTGAACATTGCTGGCAATGCTACTGGCACTGCAAAAACTATGAGCATCAGTGCAAGAGGGATTATATTCAGAAGATTTTCACCCCTTATATAAGAAATGAGAAATATTAAACCAAGCAAAACCACGACAATTATGAGTAGATAATTCACTATTTTGGCCGTAACTTCTTCCATGTGCAATTTTGGCTTTGCGATACTCACCAATTCCGTGGTCTTTCCATAGTATGTCTTTTTACCGGTTGCCACAACAATTGCGCTGCATTCCCCTTTTCTCACCACGGAACCAGAATAAACAGTATCCCCAGTTTTTCTGGAAACTGGAAGTGATTCTCCAGTAAGGGCAGACTGATCTATCTCCAACTCTTCGCCCTTCAACAATTCAACGTCTGCTGGAACAAAATCGCCGGCCCTTATTCTTATGATATCTCCTGGGACAAGATACCTTGCTTTTATTGTGGTCCACTTTCCATCCCTCAGAACCTTTGAATTGATCTGGAGACTTTTCTTGAGCAATTCTACTGCCTTTGATGCTTTTTCCTCCTGCGTGTATCCAATGATTGCATTGACTATGAGAAGACCTGCTATTATGTATACATCCAGCATCTTATGAATCAAATATGAGAACACTATAGTTATTTCCAACATCCAAGGAGTCAGCCCCCAGAATCTCTTCAAAAACTCCTTTATCGGGTTTCTTTTCCTTTCCTCTATCTCGTTATAACCATATTCAGAAATTTTCTCATTTGCTTCTTCTGTTGATAGGCCTGGCATTTCAATCTTTTCATCCCTTATACTCTTATCTACCATTATAGTACTCTCCTTTCACATTCTGACAATGACTTATTGCCCTTTGCTATATCGCAGCATACAGTGAGCTACTCCTCAGCTGAAGCTTCGGAGCTTCCTGATTCAAAGACTGACTTCTGCCTGTATGGGTATATGCCATACAGGCCTGAAGTTGCAGTCTCCACAGGCGTGGATTCGGACTGCACCAGCCCTACCTTTATCAATCCCATCTTCCTTATGTTCAATGATGCGTTATGGTCCCTATCTATTGTCAGCTTGCACACATCACATCTATACACCCTGTCTGAAAGCTTCATGTCTCTCTTGATATTTCCACACCTTGAACATAACTTGGAAGATGGGTAGAACCTGCCTATCTCTATTATGTTCCTGCCATATTTATCGGCCTTCCATTCTAGTTTCTTCATGAACGCATAGAAGGATACATCTGTTATGCTCTTTGCTATGTGATGGTTTCTTTGCATTCCCTGAATGTTAAGGTCTTCAAGGATAATGGTATCATACCTCTTGGCTATTGCGGTAGAGACCTTATCCTGAAAGTCCCTTCTCATATTCCTGAGCTTCAAGTATTTTCTCTGTATTCTTATCCTCTGCTTCTCGGAGTTCTTCGATCCCTTCTCCTTCCTTGATAACTGTTTCTGTAACCTCTTTAATTTCTTTTCCACTTTATTAATATTTCCTGGATTTTCTATTGCTATACCATCAGATAATGTTGCAAATTTCCCTATGCCAAGGTCAATACCTACCGCATTATCTGATGATACTTCAATCTTCTGTGGGAATTCCCTGTCAGTTTCATAGCATATAGAACAGAAATATTCTCCAGCGTCCTTAGTTATTATTATTTGGTTTATGCCCTTTATCTCCTTCAGTTTCTCTCTTGACCCCCTAAAATATATGCCCTCACTGAACTTAGGGAAAAATATCCTGTTTCCTCTTATAGATATGTGCTGTGGCATGGCTAAGTAATTATCTCTTCCTTTCTTCCTGAATTTCGGGTGATCTGCATTCCTGTGGAAGAAATTCTTGAATGCATTGTCAAGAAAACGCAAGGACATCTGCAGTGATTGTGAATTGACCTCGTAGAGCCAAGGATATTGCTTTTTCAGATCTATAAGCATCTTCGCAGTATCGAGATAATTCAGTGATGATTTTTCCGCATCTTTGTGCGTTATGTAATATTCATCCCTCTTCTTGAGGAAGTAATTATAGACGAATCGACAGCTGCCAAAATGCTTTTCAAGAAGTATTCTTTGGTTCTCATTTGGATACAATTTAACCCTGGTAGCTGTAATCATTTATTATAAAAATGATATTAAAATTATAAGCTTTTCTATTGAGGAAATCCGTGTATCTCCTCCCTGAAGGTCGGAGTTTTACTGCTTTCCCCAGACTCCTAACTCTCCTATAAAAAATTAAGAATTATTTATCGAATGCAGGTGCCGGGATTTGAACCCGGGCTAAAGGCTTGGAAGGCCTTTGTGCTACCAGGCTACACAACACCTGCCTATCCAGGAATACGCATTAATAACCCTTACATAAAAGTTTCTAAGGTCTGATTTCTAGTTGTTTGATATATGGGTTGTTTCATTTCTTTTATTTAGAAGCACCTAACTGCATTCTTAATAGGACTGAAACCTATTTAGGAACAAAGAAACTAAGAAAATAATTTCCATTTGCTATGTTGGCCATCCCGAAAATTATTGCAAAGTTAAAAGGTGTCCGGATGCCTGATATTTTGAAATTTATCGTTTCAACCTTTTAAATTTCCTTTTATCATGGAGTTGCGTTTGTGAGTTACAATAATATTCTTCCCCTATCATTAAGAAAAATACAAAAATCCAGTATCATAAAAATCAATACTGTTACCCCAGCTATTTTTATTATTAACGTTAGAATTGAAGATTTTCTAAAAAAGCCTCAGTCTTAATTTTAGGTCTTTCCAAAAAATTCATGGACTTTAGCTTATAATTAATACTGGTTTTACGAAATTTACGTAAAACTACATCTTAATTACTTGGTAATTATGAATAATTATGAGAAACAAAAAAAGAATTTCTGCGCTAATATTAGCAACTATTGTCGTAACTATGGCTTTATTTACTGCAACATCTATATCGAGTGCCATAACTTCTAGCTCAGGAGCGATCGGAATTGGAAACCTCACGGCAAAGGTTATAGCTTATCAGGGCGAAATAATAAGTGGACAGATTAATGCAACAGGTTTTGATTTCGGGGTTTACATTGGACCAGGTATATCTAATGTGCTCATATATCATGCACACATTTTCGGCGCGTCAAATCATGGTGTGATTGCCGTTGATACCACCGGAATTTCAATAATAGATAGCAATATAAGCGACAATGTTCAGCATCCTGACCCAGCAATACCTGATAACAAGGAGGTAGGATTTTATGGAGTTTCCAACTCATACATAGTAGGAAATATAATTACAGGAAGTGCTGGTGATGGAGGGATATCAGTTTACAGCAGTTCATCATTGGTCCCAACTGGTCTACCTGTACCTGATGAGAATTCAAGCGGAAATAACAATTTCATAGCTGATAACTATGTGGCAAATGATTCCAGAGGATGCGGAATAGTGGTAGCAGCTTGGGGTCCAGGAATGAGTGTCGAAAATAACTGGGTATTCAACAATATAGTTCTTGGAGACCTTATGACACCCAATGGTCCAACAGGAATGAGTGTTGGTACAATAGTTGTTGCTGCTGATTTTCCCTTCTCATCTGCTGTAAATAATGTTGTTCTGGATAATACAGTGATAGGCGGATTGGAAGATGGTATCATCATAAATGTACAGGCACCTGGGGCATCTGCAATTGGTAATGAAATAGCAGGCAATTTTGTAAAACTCGGCGGATTTCAAAGGATTAACAATCCTCCATTTGACAACGCTTCAGATCTGAATCTGGCTCCTGCTCCAAATGGCATTGCAATTTATGCAAATTACATTCCTCAGACTGCTTCTCCAATACCACCTATAGCAAAATTCAATACGGTAATGTTTAATACAATATCCGATGAGGCAATTGGTATCTGGGTAGCAAATGCATATAATGGAACATATATTGGAAACACCTTCGAAAACGTATCAATGAATTTCCAATCCTTTTATGGTGTTGGATAATTTATTAAATTCATATTTTTCTTTACTATCTTTCGTGATTCTCGCTAGTTTTATTTCCCTTCTTATAATTTTCCTGGATTCATTGTAGAATGATAAATATTCAAATTTCAATAGAAATTTCATATGCTGATCCAATAATTCCAATCCTTCATCATATCTTCCTGTTCTAATCAATAATAGTCCTAAATCTCTGTTTGCCCTGTACATTGTTATGGGATCGCTGCTGATATATTCAATAGACTTTCTTAGCTTTCTTTCTGCCTTATCAAATACCTCCTTCCTTGAAAGAAGAATTCCTTCACCGAGATATAAGAGACCTTTCAGAAGAACGTCATTTGAAATATCAAGTGATCTCCTTGCCCTTTTAATGTAATCATCTGCCTTTTTAAAATTATTTAAAGACGTTTCTATAATGGCTAACTGGATAAAAGTGTAAGCCCTATCTGAATAACTATAACCTGTATTTTTAATAATCTTGATAACTTCTTCAAAGCATCTTTTAGCTTTGTTCAGATTGCCGTAGGTCATATAGAATATTCCTTTTGATTGAAGTGTGGCGGCATATCCCATATAGAAATTCATTTTTAAAAATCCATCTGCCGCAGAGTCATTCAAAGAATTTGCCTCTTTCATATTTCCCATCAGAAAATTTAATTTTGCAAGGGAAAATATTCCGCTATAATATGTCCTCTCATCATTCGATGATTTACTGAGCCTTATACTTTTGGAAAGGAGCTCTTTTGCTTCCGCAAGTCTCCCCATAAAAAATAATAGGTATCCTAAGGCTGCCATTAGGCGTGGTAATTTATTGCTTCCTGTTATTTCACCCAGTTTAATAGCAGCTACATATTTTGATTCACTCATTTCTAACTTTCCCATAAATTGAAATACGGCAGCTTCCCGCTGAAGTAATTCTATTTCAAGCTCATTATCATGCGGACATCGCCTCGCTTTTGATAAATAATCAAGTGAGCTGTCATATTTTCTTTCATTAAGATAAATCCTACCTATCCATTGAAGAATCCAAGATTTTATATCACATATTTCTAAGTTATCCTGTATATCTATAAGTTCCTGCTTCAGATTACTTATAAACCCTTCATTAGATAGTTTCACAAAATTTGCATCAATGAGATTGAGAAGATCAGAGTATCTCCCTGATCTGGCCAGATGGTATAGCCCTTCTATTACACTTCTTCCATCACCCATCGAGATATAATATTTTGCTATTGCGAAATGAGTATCCTGTTTATTAGCTGCATTGGAATAGATAGATTCCCTTACCAGATCATTGAGCTTAATGGTATTCCTATCTATCTTTAATAGTCCCATCTCCTCAGCCCTCAATAATTCTGACACTTGAAATTTCCCAAATAGTAGCTGGGCCTCCTTTAAATCTATCCAACCTCTGATAAATGATATCTTCTCAATAGTATACCTCATATGTTGTTCGAGTTGTGGCAAAATACCTTCCACAATGTATTTTTTAAAGGAATCGGGAAAGTCACTATTATTTATTTTTGTATTGTTTTCCTTTACAAGTTTCAGCAAAAGAGGGAATCCTCCTATTCGATTGTATATTTTTCTTGATTCCTTTAAATTTCCAAGAAATTTGTATACATCTTCCCTTTCTAGTTCTCCAATTGTAATTGCATTTACAGCCATATTGAATGACTGATTTAACTGTCTGCCTATAATGATTATATGAAGCTCTGGTACCGATCTAGTAAAATGCACTATCATATTCATTAGATCAGGGTCTCTGCAATTCTGTATGTCATCAAACACTACAGTTGCATCCAAATCTCTTAGTGATGATAGTGCTAAGTTAATTTGCGTACGCCTATCCCTTTCATTCTTCATTGCCTCCTGAAGTTTAGACCTTCCATTATACTCTAGAAATATTGCTATTTTTGAGAGAACATGTTTGAGAGTATCGACCTCCCTAATTTCGTGCCAAAATGTTTTTTGCATTCCTTGTGAAACATACTTTGAAACCACTGTTGTTTTCCCTATGCCTGGTATTCCGGCAACAAACACCCTCTTGTGTTCATTCAGGAATTCCAATTCCCTTTTTCTTCCAACGAAATAATCAACGGGAGGAATATCGTCCTGAAGAGGTTCCATTCTAATTTCTTCAGCGTGACCTTTCTTTGCTACTTTTAAATCGACATTACCATTTGAGAATGTTATTTTTAAATATGTTATTCCGGGTTTAAAATACTTTACCATTTTCCCATTTAACTTTCTCCATTCCTCATCCACGAACCCAGCTTCCTTAAGAATTCTCATTTTCTCAGAAACCCTTGATTCTTTAATATTCAAAATCCCGGCAATCTCTTTAGAATATGACGCCTCCATCGTAATGATTTTAATTATTTCAATACATCTGTCATCTGAAATGACTTTCAAAATAGAGTTAGGGTCTGGGCTTTTCACTGCGATTAAAATTTCTTATTGTATAAAAGTTTTACCTATAACATATCTGAATAGACAAAATCATCCTTAAATATAATTTCACATTGTCAAGGTTGCGTACATCATTCCCCAGTCTTAAATTAGTTACTAGAATACAAAAGTCAGTTCCCTCTTTTAAAATATATGTCGTATATACTATAAGAGAAAACGAAACCTAAAATATCACAGGCTTATCCATGTAAAATGAGAGAGTTCAGGGATGAAGAAATCAGATTAATATGGAATGAACTTCTTACAGATAAAGCATTGGAGATTTCAAGAATAATTTCTCAGTTTCCGAGGGAAAGATCACTTGTGATAAAATATGAAGAACTTGATGAGATAAATAGAGACTTTGCCCTGAATTTCATAAACCAGCCTGACAGGTATATTGACCTGCTCAGGCAGGAGCTTTATTCTGAGTTTATTCCAGAAGAATTCAAGAGCAGAAGGGAAAATAAAATTACCATTAGAATATCATCAAAACTTCCTGATTTAAAAAAGAATATAAGGGACTTGAGAAGTGATGACCTCAATAAATTCATTCTTGTGGATGGAATTGTCAAGAGGGCCACTGAGGTGATACCAACTATCATTATGGCAGCCTACAAATGTTCATATAAGGGAGATATTGACCTTTATCCCCAGGATGGAATGAGGCTTATCGAGCCATTTTCTTGTAATATATGTGGAAAGAGCAAGGATGATAAGATAAAATTTTCTTTTGTACCAGAGAAAAGTATATTCACCGATACCCAAACAATAGAAATACAGGAAAAACCTGAACTTCTCAGAGGTGCGTCACAGCCTGCTAAACTGGTAATCCATCTGGCTGATGATCTCTGTGGAAAATTTAATCCGGGCGACAGAGTAATGGTTTCAGGTATTTTGAAAGGAAAGCAGAAGATGATGGGCCCCGTCCCAACAACCCAATTTGAAATTTTCCTGGAAGGACTGTACATGGAAAAGGAATCGACAGAATATGAGGAAGTTGAGATTAGTGAGGAAGAGGAGGAATTCATTAAAAAATTTGCAAATGAACCAGATGCTTATGAAAAACTTGTAAAGAGTATAGCTCCAACCATATATGGTGTAGAAAAGGTCAAAGAGGCCATTGTCCTTCAGTTGTTTGGTGGCGTAAGAAAGAGATTTGAGGATGGTACAACAGTTAGGGGAGAGATACATATATTGCTTTTTGGGGATCCTGGAACTGCCAAGAGTCAACTCTTAAGATATGCTGTTAATGTAGCACCAAAATCAATTTACACATCAGGCAAGGGAAGCTCTGCTGCTGGTCTTACCGCCGCAGCAGTAAAGGATGATTTTTCAGAGGGTCGGTGGACACTGGAAGCGGGAACACTGGTTCTTGCTGATGGTGGCCTTGCTGCAATTGACGAACTTGATAAGATGGATAAAGATGATAGAAGTGCAATGCACGAAGCCATGGAACAACAAACAGTTACGATAGCCAAGGCGGGAATAAATGCAACGCTCATGTCAAGATGCGCTGTCCTGGGTGCAGCAAACCCAAAATATGGAAGATATGACGACCAGGAATCGTTTGTAGTACAGACCGACCTTCCTCCTTCCCTAATATCAAGATTCGATCTTATATTCATATTCGTTGATAAACCTGGAAGATATGATGGAGATATGGCTGATTATATTCTGAGGGTTCATTCTGATGGTGAAAAACTTGCCAGCGGACAGAACCCTGAAAAATCAGAATTCAAGTCATCCATAGACCCTGAACTAATGAGAAAGTACATAGTTTACGCTAGAAAGTTCTGTAATCCTATACTATCACCATCAGCAAGGGAGGAGATCAAGAATTATTACCTCATGAAAAGAAAGATATCAGGAGATCAGTCAGAGTCCATAGCTATTACTCCAAGGCAGCTTGAAGCTATTATAAGGCTATCAGAGGCATCGGCAAGGATCAGACTTAGCGATAGAATCACCATTGAAGATGTGGAAAGGGCAAAAGATCTTATGGATTATTTCTTGAACCAGACCACTGTCGTAAATGGGGTGCCGGATATAGATACACTCATGACAGGTGTCTCAAGCAAAGAGAGGAAGGCAGTGCCGAAACTCATTGATATAATATCCGAACTGGACAGTACTTCCCCTGACGGTAGGGGGGCAGAAATAACTAAAATAGTTAAGGAGGCTTCAAGACTAGGAATGGCGGAGGCCGATGTGGAAAGAACAGTTAAACTTCTGCTCTCAAAAGGTGAAATAATGGAGGTAAGAACTGATCATTACAAGGTGGTGAACAGGAGGTGATCTGGGTAAAGATTTACAGAACTCCCCAGGATGTTCTTTTGGCTGCTGCAGATGAAGAACTTATGGGAAATGAGTTCAGGGAGGGCAAGTATAGAATAAAAATTTCTGAAAGCTTTTATAAAGATATGCTTGTCACAGAGGAACAGTTCATAGAGCTTTTTCTGACTTGTTCTGTTGCCAATCTTGTTGGAAAGAGGGCAGTTGGAAAGGCGATTGAGATGGGGTTCATTTCATCATCCAATGTTCTCATGATTCAAGGGGTTCCACATGCTCAATTCTCAATCATGGAAGAATAATTTCTATCTCGTCCATGAATTGTCTTTCATCAGGAGATTTTTCGGGATTAATGAAGATGGGTTAGAAAATTATTGCCATTTCCTGCTCTGCCCAAAGGATAAGGTTCTGGATTCAAGAGGATATGATTCTGAAATCTTCAGGATAATACCCTTTAATAGTTATGAAGAGATACGCGATTATATCAAATATCTTGACTTCCAGAATAGTGATATAAGAGCATCAATGAGAGTTGCAAACAGGGACCTATATTTCAGAAAGAAAAATATAATGGTTATCCTAAATGCAACTCCTGATTCATTCTTTCCTGGAAGCAGAATTAATCCAAATGATATTGGATACACTGTTGAAAAATTAAAAAAATTGAATGTTGATATTGTGGATATCGGTGGAGAAAGCACAAGACCGGGGAGCGATCCGGTCGGAGCAGAGGAAGAATGGAGGAGAATTAAACCTGTTCTTGATGCCGCACTTCAGAAAGGACTTACAGTATCAGTAGATACCTACAGAGCTGAGGTAGCAGAGAAATCTCTGGAGATGGGAGCCCATATCATAAACGATGTGACAGGGATGGAAGATGAAAAGATGGCATTTCTAACCAAGAAATATGAATCTGGTCTTGTATTGATGCATAAGAAAGGTAATTTTAAGGATATGCAAAACAATCCATATTATGAAAATGTTATACTCGAAATACTGAGTTTTTTCTATAACAAAATTTTAATGGCTAGGAAATTTGGGATTGAAGATAGAATAATTCTTGATCCTGGAATTGGATTTGGAAAGAGGATCGAGGACAATCTTGACATCATCAGGTTCATAAGGGAATTCAGAATAGGATATCCTCTGCTAATAGGACTTTCGAGGAAAGGTTTTATTGGTAGAATAATGAATGAAAAGGTTGAAGAAAGGGCGATATCTAGTCTTATATTCAATTCAATATCCCTGATGAATGGGGCCGATATTATAAGGGTGCACGATGCAGAAGAAAATTTGAAATTAATTAAAATAATAAATGAAATGAATAATTTCTAAGGGTGCAATATTGGTATTATTGGGAATACTGAACTAAGCAGGAAATGCGCCATTATGATTGTTACGAAAAGAATTGATATTGTGTTTACCACTTTTACGAGAGGATTTATTGCAGGACCAGCTGTATCCTTGGTTGCGTCTCCAACTGTATCTCCTACCACGGCCGCTTTATGTGCATCTGAACCTTTGCCTCCGTAGTTCCCCTGTTCCACATACTTTTTGGCATTATCCCATGCGCCGCCACCAACAGTCATCATTATTGCAAGCGGGAATCCTGAAAGAATTACTCCAAGCAGAAGTCCTCCAAGTGCAAGTGGTCCAAGTATGAAGCCAATTGCAAGTGGTGTAATTACTGCAATGAGAGCTGGAACCATCAGCTGCCTAAGCGCTTCCCTGGTGACTATATCCACTGCTTTTCCATAATCAGGTTTTGCTGTCCCTTTTAGTATGCCCTCATTGCCTTTGAATTGCCTCCTAACCTCTTCAACTATTGCATATGCTGCCTTTCCAACTGCATTCATGAGGTATGACGTGAAGAAGAAAGGCAAGGATGCACCAATCAGGAGACCAGCTACTACTACAGGATTATCTATTTCAATTATAGCGCCTGGATATGCTGTGGTTATGACTGTTTTGAATGCCGCAAAGAGTGTAAGGGCTGCTAGTGCTGCGCTTCCTATGGCATAACCTTTCGTTACTGCCTTTGTTGTATTACCCACTGCATCTAGTGGGTCTGTGACCTCATTTCTCGTTTTTTCATCAAAACCAGACATCTCTGCAATTCCGCCTGCATTGTCAGTTATAGGACCGTATGAATCTATTGAGATAATCATTCCAGTTGCAGAAAGCATACTTGCTGCAGCAACTGCTATTCCATATAATCCGAGTTCCGGATTCTGTCCGAGTGAGTAGAATGTTATCGTGTAAGATATTATTATCCCCGATACTATGACAATTGCTGGTATGAATACTGCCTGCAATCCATATGCAAGACCTGTTATGATATTCGTTCCAGCTCCTGTTTTTGAGGCCAGTGCAATTTTAGCAACTGGTTTATACCTTTCAGAGGTGTAATATTCTGTCACATAAACCATAATGAACATGATTATTATTCCAATAAGTGCATCTCCATAAATTGCAAGATTTCCGTCCATCAGATATTCATCCGCGAAGAAGAAACCTATTGCTGATACTATGACAGTTACGATCAGACCCTTATAAAGGGCTGTCATAATTCTCTGTTTATCTCCCTTTCTTACAAAGAACGAACCTATTATGGTGGCCCATATTGCAATTGCACCTATAACAAGAGGGAATATGATGGCGCTCTGCCAGAAAGAAGTCTGGAAATTTGAATTGCTGGCATATATGAGCGAAGCGAGAAGCATTGAAGACAATGCTGTGACAACGTACGTCTCGAACAGATCTGCACCCATACCTGCGCAGTCCCCGACATTATCTCCAACGTTATCAGCTATAACTGCAGGATTTCTCGGATCGTCCTCTGGAATTCCGGCCTCTACCTTTCCAACAAGGTCAGCTCCAACATCTGCTCCCTTTGTGTATATTCCACCCCCTACTCTTGCAAACAAACTGACAAGCGATGCACCGAAAATGTATCCTACCATTGCGGAAGGATTATGGAACCACATGTAAAACACTATCAATCCAAGCAGGGCTAGTGAAGCAACACTCATGCCGGTGACAGTTCCTCCCCTGAAAGCTAGTTTCAGAGCTGGATTCAAACCTTTCTTTGCAATAATTGCAGTTCTAACGTTAGCTCGCACTGATATGTTCATGCCTATAAGTCCAGCCACTGCAGATCCTATTGCACCAATAAGGAATCCTGTAGTCAGCTTCCAAGCCATTGAAATACCTGAAGAGAAGTAGAATGCAACAAATATGATTATAGCTAGAATGACAGCAAAAATGAAAATCGAAGTGTACTGCCTTTTCATAAATGCGTTTGATCCTTCCCTGATTGACCTGGATATTTCCTCAGGCTTTGCCTCTGTTACAGGAATTCTCAACAATAGGAAGCTCTGAGCGGCTGCGAATAATAGACCAATAAGTGCTGTACCTAATACGAATATTTCCCAGTCGACTAAGTTCAAAGCCATGACTAGGGAATTTAACAACCTTTATAATATTTATCCAAGCTATTATAGAAAAGTTAACTCCTTATCTTAAAAACTATATAATTAAAATAAATTAAAAATTTTTAGGATTCAATTCTTATTTTATTCCTATCTATTTTCATTCCTCTTGGCGTAACTATTATGTATTTATTACCCAATACAACTACATCTCCGCCATTGTCATTAGCTGCCCTTTTGAGCTCGCTGACAATTCTCTTTAAGAGTAATTCATCTGACTGTACTGCACCATAATCAAGAATCAGAACATCTCCATTATAAACTACCTCGCTAAACTGCGGAACATCTTCGAATTTCACTATTTCTCCGATCTTTATCGCTGTCCCCGGTCCGGGCTCGTCAGAAAATTGATATTCGTTCAAATCTATGTATTTCCTTGAATCCTTTGGAGGCTTGTCCGGTCTAATAATTGTTTTTTTCCTGAATGGCATAGGCATTTTGGTCACCTTATGAACAAATATATTTCTCCCTTATTAATATTTTCATATCTTCTCATCGATTCTTATAATCTAAAAATATCTCTTTTACTATTGCCTTTCACTAATAGAAACATCTTTGAAAATTATAGGACAATTATCAGAAAAATATTTTTACAACAAATGATAAGGTATTACCCGGCTTAGCTCAGTTGGTAGAGCGGTGGACTGTAGAGGGACAGCGTTTCGGCGCAACCGCCGCTATCCACAGGTCGCTGGTTCAAATCCGGCAGCCGGGATTGTTTTTTATGAGTTAATTTTCCAAATTAAGAAATGCATTTTTTAAATTGAAAATAGAAATTTATTTAATACTACCTTTCTCAAAAAGCTCTTTGTAAAGATTTCCCTTTACAATGCCTGGGTTCAATTTCTTTGCGAAAGACTGAAAATTTTCAGATAGTTTATCATTTCCCATCCTTTTAACTATGTAAGATTTTACCAACCACAGATCGGCATTTTCCCTGTTTACCGCAATTTCCTTTGTCACCATTTCATTAGCCTTTTCAAAGTCATTCTGGAAGGCGTATGACAATATATCTCTGATCACCTGATCCTTAATACCAATTTTATCCATCCTTTCGTTCAATTCTTTGATGATTTTTTCCTTCTCTTCAGCTTTCATTATTGATTCAAGCATCATCCTTGCATCCCTGTGATCGGGTTTCTCTGATAGTATCTCCTCCAGAGTTTTAATTGCCATTTCCCTATTGTTTCTATTATATTCAGCCCTTGCAAGAGCCATCTTGATAGCAAAAATATCTTCACCTCCATTTTGAGGGGAAGAAATGTTGTTTTCATTTTGATTTGCAACCTGAGCTGACTTTCCTTCACGGTCGGAGTCATATACCATCTGAGTGGCTTTGGATTGATCATATATTCTTCCATCCTCCTGAATTCCTGGAACCAATTCCTTAAGCCTTGACTCATATTGATAAAAATCAGCAGCCTTTGAGAACTTGTCGAGAAAGATTTCACCGTATTTTCTAACATCAGCATTTCCATTTGTAATGAATTTTATTGCTTCAATTGTGTCTAGGCAAGAAGTTGGTTCCTCCATTTTAATATAATCCTCGAAAATCTTGTCAAGGGTTACCAGAACTTCCCTCTTTTCATTTTCTGTAAATTTTTCCTTCTTTATTGTTCTAAGAGCCTTCCTTAGTTGTTCCTTTGCATTGACGTAGTTCCCCTTTTCCATCTGCAACCTTGCAACGTTTTCATAACCGAATACCAGTTCATGGAACCTTATCATAACAGTCCAATAGAAATAAAATAAACCATATATTAACTTTTTTCATATTGTAACCCTATTTTCCTGAATAATTAGGGGCCTCTGCAATTATTAAAATGTCATGGGGATGGCTCTCATTTATCCCTGCGGTAGTTATCACAACAAACTTTGAATTTTTTCTTAGTTCCTGAATATTGGCTGCACCAACATACCCCATTCCTGACTTTAGACCACCTATCAGCTGGTATATAGTATCAGAGACTCTTCCCTTATAAGGGACTGCCCCTTCAACTCCTTCTGGTACAAATTTATTTGAGCCAATTTTACCATATCTGTCATTTTCTCCACTCAGAATTGCTCCTAGTGAGCCCATACCTCTGTAGCTCTTGTATCTCCTTCCGCTTACATTTATTTCATTACCTGGGGCCTCATCAGTTCCGGCAAGAAGAGAACCAAGCATGACAGTGCTTGCTCCAGCTGCAAGTGCCTTAACTATGTCACCTGAATATCTGATCCCTCCATCCGCGATAACCGGAATGCCGTGCTTCTCTGCAATATCAGCACTCTCACTTACTGCAGTCAATTGCGGCACTCCTACCCCTGCTACAATCCTCGTGGTGCATATTGAACCAGGACCAATACCTACCCTCAATCCATCCACATCAGCGGATATCAAATCCTCAGCAGCCTTTGATGTTGCGATATTTCCAACAACCAGGTCTATATCCAGTATTTTTCTCATTTTTTTCACGGACTCTATGAGGTTCAGGTTGTGACCATGTGCACTATCCACAACAATAACATCTGCCCCTGCATCCTGTAGCATTTTTGCTCTTTCAAGATCAAAGGGACCTACTGCAGCTCCAACGAGAAGCTTCCCCTGATTATCCCTGACTGCATTTGGAAATTGCTGTCTCTTGAGTATATCCTTGGCTGTTATAAGACCTACAAGGTTGCCATTATCATCAACAAGAGGAAGTTTCTCTATCTTTCTCTCACCCATGATTTCAAGGGCCTCATCTATGCTTGTGTTATCTTTCGAATAAACAATATCCCTCGTCATAATATCTCTTACCATTTTCGGATTGTTCTTGAGGAATCGTATATCTCTGTTTGTCAGTATGCCAACAAGCTTTTTGCCTTCCACCACAGGAAGGCCTGCTATTTTTTTCTCCTTCATTAGCTGGAGTGCCTTTTCAATGGGCATATCTGGGGTAATGGTGTACAGATCGCGAATGATCAAAGATTCTTCCCTCTTCACCTTTTTCACCATTTCGGCCTGGACTTCCCTCTTATTATTTCTATGTATAATTCCAATGCCCCCTTCCCTTGCCATAGATATTGCCATTTCTGCTTCAGTGACCGTATCCATCGGTGATGATACGATCGGAATGTTCAATTTTATATGCCTGCTCAGAAATGTTTCAGTTTTAACCTTATCCGGTTCAACAAGGCTTGCGTTGGGTACAAGAAGAACGTCATCAAAAGTATAAGCCCTTTCAGCTTTCACAAATTTATCTGAATACATATTAGCGAAGTAAAAATAAATATAAAATTTTAACTTATGTGTTTGGTAATTGTTTTATATCTTAATTTAATATCTATATAAAGGGGAGCTCCGCAAGGGGCTGAGAGGATCGAGAGGATCGACCCTTTGAACCTGATCCAGGTAATACTGGCGGAGGGAAAAAAATGAATGAAGATATTATAAAGAAAAAGAGAGATTATAAAATATGGGTAGTGGTTATATTAATAATTCTAGCGGCCACTGTTGTTTACTTTGAGTACCCACAGATAAACACTGGAAATGAACCAGTTTTGAACATCATTACTTATTCGTCCCTTATGCAATATGGAAGCAACCCAAATGAAACTATGAAATATGTTTTCGGAAATTTTGAAAATTGGTACCATGTGAAAATTAACATCATATATGCCTCTGGTGACCTAATGACACAGCTGGCCCAGACCAAGGGAGAAAACTACGATATTGTTATTGGCCTTAGCAATCTTGATGCTCTGGCGGCATCCCAGTCAGGCTTACTTTATCATTTCAGGGTAAGCAATGAAACCTACCTTAACAGGAGTCTTTTCAGTTACATGGGAAATGGTAACATAATACCATATGAATATTCATTCCTCACAAATGACTTCAATTATTCAGGACCAATCAATTCAACCATAATGGAGAATTTTTCATATCAAGACCTTTATAATAGTACAATTGCATCGCAGTACATTACAGAGAATCCATTATCAAGCATAACTGGAGAAGAATTCCTGCTAGGGCAGATAGCTTTCTATTCATCTGTTTTGAGGGAGAACTGGACCACGTTCTGGCAGAATTCCAGAGGTATAGATGTCACAGCCGACTGGTCAGATGGTTTCAACTTATTTGAAAATGGACAGAAACAGATATTCTACTCTTACATTACTGACCCATCTTATAATGAATATTTCAATTATTCAAAAATAGGTACTGTGCCATTCCATTTCGATGGGAAAGAATATGCGTGGATGGAGGTCCTTGGGATAGGAATCCTCAACTCTTCAAAGAACAAGGCCCTTGATGAGGAGTTTGTAAACTGGTTCCTTGGATCCAAGGTACAAAACCTGATTCCACTCAATGAATGGATGTACCCTGCATCCATTATAGCCTCTATTCCTTCCTGCTATTCTTCAAATCCCTCTCCTTCCAGTATAATACCATTAAATGAGTATATGAATGCAACATACATAGGAAATAATATAGAACAGTGGTTACTGGAGTGGAAACAGATTGAAGGTTAAGAATAGCCTGTTTTTCATTTCCTTTCTTTATCTGTTAATTGTTCTTTTTGTTCCTCTTTTATTTCTTGTTATAAGTGCGATTCACCTTTCACCCAACAAGTATCTTTTTGAAGTTCTTGATTCAGCACTACTGCAATCGATACTGCAGGCGTCCGTGTCAACATTACTTGCAGGATTATTGGGTCTATCTATAGGATTGCTTCTCCTTATTTATAATGGAAGATTTAGGGAGGTTATAATTTCTTTTATGCTGATAACTTACGTAATGCCTGGGCTGATTATGGCAATTGGGATAATTTCATTATTCAACTATGGTAACAGATTCCTTGAAATTGTGTTAGGGAATGTAATATTCAATTCTCCTATGATAGCTTTGCTTTCTTACTCCACCGGCTCATCGACCAGTATCAAGGAGGTTAATTCCGCAAAAGTCCTTGGAGCAAGTGACCTTCAGATAATCAATAGATTTTATCTAAGGAATTCAGAAAGAGGAGCGCTGCTTGGTTCTCTTTTCTCATTTATATTATGCTTTGAGGGGTTCAGTCTTCCACTGATAATAGGAGGTCCTCATTTTTCAACCGTAGAAGTTCTGATATATCTTTTCAAAAGAATCTTTGTATTCTATTCATCTTATCAGTTCTCAGCAGCGTCCTTTATTGCTCTGATTCAGTTTATGACTCTTATCATTCCTCTCTTTGTATACATTTCACTCAGACCACCTCCATCAAATAGGGGGCAGGGAGTGCACTATAGCATTAGGGGATCGAAAATTGCTCTTTCATTGCTCATAGTGTTCCTTATTTTCTTATTCATTCCTCTATTATTCATTTTTCTGAAATATCCTCTGAATCCTGTGTCTTTACTAAATATAGAGAAGAGAATAGGGATATCGATTTATGCGCTTACTCTCAACACAATATTATTCAGCATTTCGAGCACTATGCTTTCATTCCTTATTTCTCTTATCTTTGTATCCAGGTCATCATCATTTTCAAAATTTACAGTTATGCTTCCCTTAATTGTTTCTCCTGTTTCGCTCTCCCTCGGGTTTTATCTTGCATATGGAGAGATATCAAGTTCGGCCCTGCTTCTAATATTCATTTTCACCGCCCTTGAGATTCCAATCACAATAAGAATGATCCAGCAGGCAGTTGATACCATTCCCGTTTCAGAGAGAATGTCATCGAGAATTCTTGGAGATGCACCCTTCTCATCCCTCATAAAGGTACAGCTTCCAGCAATTCGCAATGAGGTGACTTCAGTCCTTTCCCTCATATTTATTACCGTTATCGGAGAATTTTCAGCCATTGCCACTGTTTATACCAAATCAACAGAAACAATAACTATTGGCATTTACCAGCTCCTCCTGTTGAAGGATCTGGTTGGAGCATACACTCTTACGGAGATATTCATAATTGTAATCTTTATGTCTTCATTATTCATTAACTATGTAGGGAAAAGTGATTTGATTGGAAAAACTTATTCTTGAAAATGTCAGCAAAAGCATCAGGAATTCATACCTTGTCAAAAATATAAACCTTAGAGTTGAAGAAGGTGAGACCAAAATTATACTCGGGGCTTCCGGATCTGGGAAAACTACCATACTTAACATTATTTCTGGAATAATTAGGCCTGATTCTGGCAGGGTAATAATTGATGGCGAAGATGTCACATACAAAAAGATAGAACAGAGGAATATAGGATTCGTTTTTCAGGACCTAGGATTGTTTTCTTCAATGAACGTAGCAGAAAATCTTGCCTACGGTTTAAGGATACGGAAAATGAATATATCAGAAATCAACAGAAAAGTCAAGGATATTGCAAATAAACTATCAATAGAAGAGCATCTGCTCAAATATCCTTCACAGCTTAGTGGTGGAGAGAAACAGCTTGTTGCACTAGGCAGAACACTAATAAATGAGCCTAAAGTTATACTTATGGATGAGCCATTATCATCACTTGACACATTCCTGAGGAATTCCATGAGATGGTACATAAAGGACCTCAGGAAGAATTTTGACGTAACAGTTATCTACGTCACTCATGATCTGGAAGATGCTGAAATTCTCGGTGATTCAATAGCGATACTTGATGCTGGGATGATTATAGAGGATGAAAAGAAAGATGAATTAATTTTACATCCAAAATGCAGGAAGGTTGCTGAAATTTTAGGTTACAACATATTTGTGAAGGATGGAGTTGAGATGGCAATCCATCCTTCTTCCATAAAGACTGGAGGGAATGTTGATTTCAAAATAATATATGAGGAGAAGGGGATTAGCTATAACTATCTTCTTTCCACAGGTTATGGCCATATATTCATGAAAAGCGCTCAGAGGTTAACGGAAAATGACAAACTTTCTTTCGGCAATGCTGTTTCACTCGGGAAGTGTGATTGAGTAATGCTTTGCGGTATCGATGAGGCAGGCAGAGGCCCGGTCATTGGCCCAATGGTCATAGCTGTTGTATGTGGTGAAAATGAATTTTTCAAATCGATAGGTGCAAAAGATTCAAAATTGCTGAGCGAAAGCAGGAGGGAGAATATTCTCTCAAAAATAATGGAAATTTCAGATTTCTATGATTTCACGGTTATAAGAGAAGATGAGATTGACGAAGCTGTTTCTAGGAAACTTTTAAATTTCTTGGAAGCCAAGCACATAGCCTCATTAATGCGCAGAGGAAATTCGTATATAGTTGACTGCCCGGATGTGAACGAGGAGAGATTCAAAAAAATCCTGACTGAAATTTCAGGAGTTGATGATATAGTTACAGAGCACAAGGCAGATTTAAATTATCCGGTAGTTTCTGCTGCATCAATCCTTGCAAAAGTGACTAGGGAGAAGGAGATAGAGAAAATAAGGGATGAGATTGGCGATTTTGGCTCAGGATACCCGTCAGATCCGAGAACCATTGAATTTATAAAGAATTATTACAGGAAAAATAATGCCCTGCCACCCCACACAAGAAAATCTTGGAAAACTGTCCAGAATATAATAGGAACACTTGACTGGTATTGAAAATATTTATCCTTTCATACCATTGCTAATACAATGAGCAGGGATATTAATTCTTATTTCTCTTCACTGAAGAATCAGGCTAATTTTGAGTATTCAATAGGAAAGAAGGCAAGGGAAAGGGGACTTGATTGCGAGACTGAAGTGGAGATTCCTCAAGCAGAGGACCTGGCAGGGAGGGTAGAGGCGCTTATGGGAATCCCTGTCTCAGAAAAGATACGTGAATTATCGGCTAAGTATGACAGGGAAAATGTAGCTATACAGACGGCTCTTTACGTAGTTGAAAATGTTGAAGGGGACAGGGAGAAGAGAATTGAGAAGGCCGTCAGGGTTGCTCTTGCAATACTCACGGAAGGTATACTAGTTGCACCTCTTGAAGGTATTTCTGATATAAAGATAAAGGAAAGGGATGGATCAGATTATCTTGCCATTTACTACTCGGGGCCCATAAGAAGTGCAGGTGGTACAGCGCAGGCAATGAGTGTTTTGATCGGTGATCTTCTGAGAAGAAAAATGGGTATAGGAAAATATACCCCAACTGATGATGAAGTTGAAAGATACAAGGAAGAGATTCCACTCTACGCCAGGGTTCAACATTTGCAGTACATACCAACGCTGGAAGAAATTGAAATAACTGTCAGAGGATCACCTGTTTGCATTACAGGAGAGGGGACAGAGGATGCTGAGGTTTCTGGACATAGGGACCTGCCCCAGATTGAAACTAACAGGATAAGGGGAGGAATGGCACTGGTCATAGCAGAGGGTCTTATACTGAAGGCGTCAAAACTCAAAAAACACGTAAAAACATTAAACATGGAAGGATGGTCATTCACTTCTGAAAAAACACAGGGCAAGGATGTTTCTCCCAATTACAACTTCCTTAAGGAAATAGTAGCTGGAAGGCCTGCACTCTCGTATCCTTCACGCAAGGGAGGATTCAGGCTGAGATATGGAAGATCAAGGAACACCGGTTTGGCAGCTGTCGCTATAAATCCCGTTACAATGAAGGTACTGGATGATTTCATCGCAATAGGTACTCAGATAAAGACGGAAAGACCGGGAAAAGCAGGAGCCGTAGTGGCCAATGATATCATAGAAGGCCCGACTGTTCTTCTAAAGAATCATTCCCTCGTTAAACTTAGAGAATTAGATGATTTCTATAGATATAGCGATGCAATAGAAGAAATACTTGACCTTGGAGAGATTCTGATTTCATTTGGAGATTTTATTGAAAATAATAAGACTATCTTCCCAGGGGCTTTCACTTTTGACTGGTGGAAGAAGATATGCGAAAGGAAAATTGGTTATGTACCTGAGGTGAAGAGTGGCAAAGATGCCGTTGAAATAGCAAGAAAAATGAATGTACCATTGCATCCTGATTATACTTTCCTGTGGCATGATGTTTCTCCTGATAAACTAAAAACTGTCAGTGAATTAATAGAGAAGAATGGTAAATTTGATGGGGAAAATCTCATCATTCCAGAATCTGGTGAGGTTGAGAAATTCCTCCAGGATATATTATGTGAATATACTTTTGATGGGAGTATAATATTGAAGGATCCACTGCCCCTTCTTGCACCAATGGGACTTGACATTGTGAATGGAAGGATAACCAGAATTTCGAATATAGGTGAAGGAAATATAATGGATGTGGTATCAAAGGCATCGGAGATGATTATATATGAAAAAGGGCCCACTCGAATAGGAGCGAGGATGGGTAGGCCAGAAAAAGCAGAGGAAAGAAAAATGAATCCTCCCGTACATGTGCTATTTCCAGTGGGGAATGTTGCCAAGAATCAGAGAAATCTTCAAAAGTACAAAATGCTCACAGGTGCTGAGATGCAGGTAAGGGTTTGCAGATCCTGCGGGAAGACAACATACAATTTCACATGTGAGAGTTGCGGTTCTAGAACAGAAAAAACCAAGGAAACAAAGGAATTTTCAGTTGATATTTCATCCATTATTCAAGAGAAAGCATCATCCCTTGGTGTTACAGTTCCTCAAAAATTCAATGGAGTCAAGGGTCTTATATCAGCTTCAAAAACTCCTGAACCAATAGAAAAAGGGATATTAAGGGCGATACATTCTGTATTCCCCTTCAAAGACGGAACATGCAGGTTTGATATGTCTGACCTTCCTGTGACCCATTTCAGGCCAGATGAGATAGGATTGAGCATTGCCAAGGCAAGGGAACTTGGTTATACTCAGGATTACCAAGGGAATCCTCTTGAGCACGGAAACCAGATAGTGGAAATTTACCCCCAGGACATTATTCCCAGCCAGAAAGCTGGCGAATATATGCTGAAAGTAGCGCAGTACCTAGATGATCTACTCGTTAAATATTACAATATGGACAGATACTATTTAGCTGACAGCAAAGAAGACTTGATTGGGGAGCTTGTAATAGGACTTGCACCTCATACATCCGGAGGTGTTTTAGGAAGAATAATAGGATTTTCTAAGGGGGACGTGGGCTATGCCCATCCATTCTATCATGCTGCAAAGAGGAGAAACTGCGACGGCGATGAGGATTCAATAATGCTTCTGCTTGATGGCCTTCTAAATTTTTCGAGAGATTATTTACCCAGCACAAGGGGAAGCATGATGGATGCACCTCTTGTGCTTTCAATAAAAATTAACCCCCTTGAAATTGACAAGGAGGCACTGAATCTTGATATCACCGGCGATTATCCCCTGGATCTTCTGGAAATGACCAGAGCATATCCATCACCATCGGAAATTGAAAAATTTGTGGTAACAGTGGGTAGCAGGATCAAGAAGGGCGAACTTTACCCTGAATGCAAATTTACCGACGATGTGAAAGCAATAGACGAAGGAACTTTAAATTCCAATTACAAGACAATTGACAGCATGGAAAGGAAACTTGAAATGCAGCTGGAACTGGCCAAAAAGCTCAGGTCCGTGGATGCTTCTGACCTCGCTGAGAGAATTCTAAGGTACCATTTCATTCCAGATATTATGGGAAATTTGAATAAATTTGGGTCGCAATCATTCCGCTGTACTGCATGCAATTCCAGCTACAGAAGGATGCCGCTTTCAGGGAAATGCAGAAAATGCGGCAATCCGCTGATAGGGACAGTACACAAAGGCAACATAACAAAGTATCTTGATAGCAGTTATAAAATTTCAAATGAATTCCAAGTAAGCGATTACATCAGGCAGAGAATTGCAATATTGCGGGAATCAGTAAACTCAATTTTCGATAAGCAGAATTTTGAGGATATCGAAGAGGATAAGGATGCCATGACCATTGAAAGGAATATTAACTGGAAAACACTTGAGGATTTCAATGATACCTAGAGTATTTTTCGTTGGAACCGCAGGAGCAGGAAAATCAACAATGGTGAAAGCATTCCAGGAATGGTTGCAGGGACTGGATTTTGATAGCATCACGATGAATCTTGATCCAGGAGCTGAATATTTACCTTATACACCCGATATTGACATAAGGGAAAATATATCTCTTGAAAGCGTTATGAGTGAATATAATCTGGGTCCAAACGGTGCACAAATAGTGGCTGCAGATCTTATGACACAAGAAATTGAAAGGATGAAGGAGCTTGTGGATTCTTACGACAGCGATTATGTGCTCATTGATGTTCCAGGACAGTTGGAACTCTTTGCTTTCAGGGAGGCTTCAAGAGTCATAGTTGAGGGAATGGACCATGATATGAGTTCAATGATCTACCTATTTGACAGTAATCTTGTGAAAACACCTTCCTCATACATATCATCACATTTCCTTGCATTAAGCGTCATGACTAGATTCTATATTCCATTCTTACCAGTAATTTCTAAATCGGATCTTCTATCGCCAGAGGAAAAAAATTCAATCATCAAATGGGACAGAAATTCCGAGGATCTTCTGGAAGATCTCAGATCAGAAAAATTCACGGTTAATGTTCAGTTTGCAGAATCATTGATGAATTCGATCAAATCATTTGAACTCGTTGGGAATAAAATACTCACTTCATCCGAAAACTCGGATGGGATGGAAGATATTTACGCTTTTCTTCAGAATGTATTTCAGGGAGGAGAAGACTTGGAAAAAAGGTAGTGTCAGCCATAGGTAAGAAAAATATATATACCTCGTCTGACATACGTATGAACATGACTCAAAACTTTAACTCCGGGAATGGAAAGGCATACATTTCTCCTGATGATGAAGAACTTGCAAAAATTGTAGAGACGTTGAAGGTCAAGATAAAAATAGTAGGGTGTGGTGGAGCCGGTACTAATACGATAAACAGGTGCGCAAAATCTGGAATATACGGCGCGGATCTCCTTGCATTGAATACCGATGCCGCACACCTCCTCACTGTTCAGGCACATAGAAAAGTACTTGTCGGAAAGAGACTGACGAGGGGGCTTGGAGCTGGAGCTCTTCCTCAGATAGGGGAAGAGGCAGCAAGGGAAAGCTATGATGAGATTGCATCCTCACTTGGTAATTCAGAGATCGTATTCGTAACATCCGGAATGGGCGGTGGTACAGGTACAGGAGTTGCCCACGTGGTTGCTGAGATTGCAAAGCAGCAGAAATCTCTGGTAATAAGCATAGTGACTTTGCCTTTCTCTGCTGAGGGAAGGGTCAGAATGGAAAATGCTCTGTTCGGAATCGAAAAATTGAGGAAAACTTCTGACACAACAATAGTGATTCCTAACGATAAACTGCTTGAAATAGTACCGAGACTGCCGCTTGATCAGGCTTTCAAGGTGGCAGATGAGATATTAATGGAATCGCTCAAGGGACTCACGGAAATAATAACAAAACCTGGACTTGTTAACCTTGATTATGCCGACATACAGACTGTAATGAAGGAAGGGGGAGTCGCAATGATCGGGATAGGAGAGAGCACAGGCGGAAAGGCTACTGTAGAGGAAGCCGTGACAGAAGCAATTACATCTCCTCTAATTGATGCAGATATATCAACAGCAAAGGGGGCACTCGTAAGGGTGATTGGAGGAGACGACATGAGTGTCTCTCAGGCAGAAACAGCTGTAAGGATGGTCCAAGAAAAAATAAACCCCATGGCAAGAATTGTCTGGGGAGCGTCCATAGACCCTACCATGCAAGGCGAATTCAAGGTTCTTGTTGTGTTGACAGGTGTCAATTCTCCATACTTCCTCGATTCCTCAAAAAATGTATCGATAAAGGGAATTAAAGGTCTAGATGCAGAAGTGGATACGGTGATGTAAAATGGATAATAGAAATATGAAGTATGTAAGCGGAGCTTTCGGAATACTGGCATCTCTTTTCTTCGTGGTCTATCTCTTTCAGTGGGCTCATACTATACTAACTGGAGTGCTATATACCAGCATTGCACTTCTTGGTTATGCACTTGCTTCCTATCTCCTAATCGGAAAAACTAACAGCAATGTTGTAAGGATGGTGCCACTTGCATATCTCGTTGTGGGTCTTTCCCTGATATACGTGGTAGTGGTGCTGGCAGGGGGAAGCAATACTTTCCTCTATCTGGCGCTGACAACTGCTCTGATAGCAGGGATAAGTTTCTTCTCTTCGAGCTATGCAACTGGAAATCTCCACGGAGCAAAGAGGGCAGTAAAAATTCATTAATTTTTTCTTTTAGTAATATTTAATATTCTTTTTTTCATTAACACCGATGAAAGAAAAGGTTTTCATTTTTGTAGCCTTACCTTATGCCAATGGTCCGCTTCATCTTGGGCATATCGCAGGAGCTTATCTGCCCTATGATGCCTTCAGGAGATACATGATTTTGACAGGAAGGGATGTCATATCTGCATCAGGCAGTGATGAACATGGCACTCCAATCACGATAAAGGCAATGCAGGAGGGAATAAGCCCAAAGGAAATTGCAACTAAGTTCCATAATGTGAACAGCGATATTTTCAAGAGAATGAATATTGAGTTCAGTGCATTCATAGAGACCTCGAGTGATATTCACAAAATGGTGGTCAAGGATTTTATTTCAAAATTAATAGGGAAGGGCTACATCTATGAAGGCAGCATGGTACAACCTTTCTGTCCCCACGATAATATGTTTTTGCCAGATAGGTATGTCAAGGGAAAATGCCCTAAATGCGGTTACGAGAATGCAAGGGGAGACCAGTGCGAGAACTGCGGAGCCACCCTTGAACCTTCAGAACTAATTGATCCGGTTTGCATCCTTGATGGATACACTCCGGAATTCAGGGAGACAAAGCATCTTTTCTTCAGACTTTCAAACTTCCAGAATGATCTTGAAAAGTTCATATCAGAAAGAAAATACTGGAGGGATAATGTACTAAAATACTCAAGAAATTTCATATCACAGGGGTTGAAGGATAGACCGATAACAAGGGACCTTGAATGGGGCGTAGATATTCCATTAGCGGGATATGAGAAGAAGAAAATTTATGTCTGGTTCGAGGCTCTGATTGGATATATAACAGGAACAGTACAGGCTCTCAATGATTACAAAGCTGCTTTGGAGCTATGGAAGGATAGGAGTATAAAGCACTACTATTTCATGGGTAAGGACAACATTCCATTCCATACAATAATATGGCCTGCAATGCTAATGGCAGAGGGTGAATACAACCTTCCATACTACGTTGCAGCAAATGAGTACCTTAATTTCCAGGGCGAGAAATTTTCAAAAAGTGGGGGAATTGGTATTTCTATGCCAAAGATTCTGGAGACATACAACTCAGAATACATAAGATTCGGTGTTTTTTATAATCTCCCTGAGGGACACGATTCTGATTTCTCACTTGAGGAATTCCAGAACAAGGTTAACAGTGAGCTGATAGATAAATTTGGAAATTTCGTTAACAGGGCACTTATTCTTTCGTTCAAAAAGGGAAAGATAAACAAGGATCAGATTGCCCAGAATGATTTGGACATCGAGGCAGAGAAATTCATGAGGAAATCCATTAAATCTATAATAAACAGTATGGAGAAAGTCAACATCAGGGAGGCTTTCAAAACCTGGCTTGAACTTGCTAGATATAGCAATATTTACATAACGGAAAGAAAGCCTTGGGAAGCTTGCAAGAAGGATGATGCAAACTGCCTTGCATCCATATACACGTCAATGAAAATTGCTTTCACACTGGCTGTCACTGGACAGATTTTCCTTCCCGAGACTTCTGAGAAACTACTAGATTGGCTGGGGTACAAGGAACCAGTAGAAATAAAGGAAGAACTGGATTATCCTGTAGCATATGTGTCCCAGAAACCGGAGAAATTATTTGAGAAGATTTCCAGCAAATCATTGAATGTTTCCCTCAGGGTCGCCCAGGTTGAGAATGTGATGGATCATCCTAACGCTGAAAAACTGTACCTATTGGATCTCAACCTCGGAGATGAGAAGAGGAGGATAATTTCTGGTATAAAGGATAGTTATACCAAGGAAAATCTCCTAAACAAGAAAATAGTGATAGTAAGCAATCTCAAACCTGCTGTTATACGGGGTGAAAGATCTAATGGAATGCTTCTGGCTGCAGAGGAAAACAATGTTGTTCATCTTGTTCTTGCACCAGATGATACCAACCCAGGCAGTGAAATAAAGATAGGTGATTACAGCATTACAAATGAGCAGATTTCAATTGAGGAGTTCAAGAAACATGAAATTGTTACGTATGAAAAGAATGGGGAATTGATTCCCGCATTGCATGAAAATGACTCATTTATTCCTCTGACTGTGAACGGGAAGAATCTAAAGATTGATGGATCAGTTAGCAAGGGAATAAGAATAAAATGATAGGCGACATCCATATACACAGCAAGTATTCGCCAGACAGTAACTCAGAACCCGACTTAATAGGGAAGTATGCTATAAAGAATGGATTAGATTTCATTGCAATATCTGATCACAACTATTTCAGAATACATAAACTGAATATAAGGACAATTCCCGCAGAAGAGGTCTCCTCAATTGATGGTCATATTCTTGCAATTTTCATAGATAATGAAATTCCAAAAGGTTTGAGTCAGGAAGAGACAGTTGAAAGAATACACGATGCTGGAGGAATAGCAATTGCTGCACATCCATTGAGAAATGTAAACGGTCTGAAAAAGAAATTTATCAACATATACGAGGCAATAGAGACAAAAAGCGGAAGATGCAGTAGGTCCTGCAACAGAAAAACTGAAGAAATGGCAAAGAAACTTGGAAGACCGGAGACTGCTGGAAGTGATGCACATTTCTACTATGAGGTTGGAAGGGTGAGGATGGAAATAGAGGGAGATGATCTTGAGGACATCAGAAAGGGGATATTGACAGGCAGAACTAAGGTTATGGGAAATGATCTATCATTCAGGGACCAACTCTCCCTCTACTGGAAATTCATCAGTGAATATGCCGGAAGGGGCTTCAAAAGGATATAAAAATCAAACGGATCTGGAAACTGTTTCAGAAAAATTTGCTATTTCCTTTTCAATTTCGTCATTGTATTCCTTTATCATTATCACAAGTATATAGAGATTTGAAATTCCCCTTAAAATTATTTTTCTATTCCCCTCAAGATTTAGCCTTACATCTTTCAATCTCTCCTTCGGTGGCCCAACCATTTCTTCTGCACCACCATAGGTAACGCCTGTCATGGTTGTAAAAACCTCAATAGGAACATTTGATGGAGGTTTTCCTGCCATCGGTATTCCCACTCTCGTGACGAGCATTGCCATTTCAACATAAGGCTTCCTCATGAAATCGTTAACTAGAGTGGTCAATACTTCCTCTCTCATTACTTATTAGGAATAATATTCATAAATATAAAAATTTGTATGATCATTTAGATTTTTTTCATTCTTTTAACCTGTCGAAAAGAAAAAAATCTTTTCCATTCAGCAACGATGAATATAAAGAAATATATGACATTAGAGTTAATGAATAAATTACGTCGTCCATTTTACTGCCAATTTCAATCAACTGTGATCCTTTGACACTCTGTTTTTTTGGTCTTGAAATTTCTATGACGGCGTAATCGTCACTGAGACTATCTATCATATCTTTCTGGTCAGTGCTCATCATTGGAGATATTATTCCGCTGTTCTGAAGCATATCCTCAAATAATTTCCTTGCAAATGCGTATAATTTTGCATCATAAACGATGATGGGTTTTCTTCTATCAAGTTCTATTGCCGTATATTTAGCAATGTTTCCCTCTGTAAGGGATGATGGAGATAGATTCAATATTCTATCCCTTAAATATTCGATATTTTCAATATTGGTCCTTCCGGAAATGCAACCTACTATTTCTGGAAATATAAATCTGGAAGGCATTCCCTTTGGAAGCGAAATAAATTCAAATCCCTTTTCCCGGGCAATTTTCTTTATCTGCCCTCCACTTGATATAACTGAACATTTTCCCTTTATTTCTTTAATGAAATTAATTGAATTCTGTTCATCGCCTCCTGTACTTATGACGATGTGAAATCCCTCCTCCATTCTTTCAAAGGATTCATCTATTTCCATATTTCTTTCAGAAATGGATTTCGCTATTATTGAATAGGTAAGCGCATTTCCTTTAGCATGTACAATGGTTCTTTCTTTCAAATTGAAAGAACAACTCATAATTCTCTCGTGGGATTTTGAAAGCCAGCTGAACGGGGGGTTATCATCCATCTGGAGGACATATTCATCATCTAACATAGTTACCATATAACTGTAATAAAATCGTAAATTTATCATTATTTCCAATTCTCCCATTTATAAGCAAATTTTAATTTAAGGTCAACATTACCGTCTAATGGAGATTTCAATCCTCATAACAGTAAAAAATGATAAAATAAACATGAGGAGATTAATTGATAGTCTTAAAAAGGTTAGAGGTGGTTTCGAGGTTGTTGTTGTGGATGCATTTTCAGATGATGGAACATATGAAATGTTGAAGGAAGAGAGGGATAATCTTAACATGATAATGGACAGACTGAAAGGGAATAGGGCGGTTGGAAGAAACAGATGCATAGAACTGTCAAATGGTAAGAAACTTGCCTTTCTAGATTCCGACAGCGAAGTTCCGGAAGACTGGATAGAGAGAATAATATCCCACGAAAAGGATGACATAATCGCTGGAAGGATAATTCAGAAGAGTGACAGGAGATGGGCAGATCTTGGCAGAGTTCCAATTTACCTGAAAGGACAGGATGTCACTTACCCAAGCAACAATTTGATTTACTCAAGGGAAGTTATTGATAGAATAGGTTATTTTGATATAAGATTTCATACTGCAGAAGACGTGGATCTCAATATAAGGGCAATCAATGCTGGTTTTAAGATAAATTATGCTGAAGACATTATCATATATCATTATCCAAGGGAGAATTATCTTTCACTTATCAAACAGAGTTATTATGATGGAATTGGGAGAAAAATACTTAAGAAGAAGTATGGGCTGGGTAGTAAGTTTAATTTAACAAATCTAAAGAGACATCCCTTCTTGGAATCCTACAGGCTGTTCTTTGGTATGATGGGATATTTATTGGGGGGATTTGATTGATTTCTTATGTAATCCCAGCTTTGAATGAAGAGGATAGCATTGGGATAGTCATAAAAAGGATCAGAGAAGTTGATAAGGATGGAGAAATAATAGTTGTGGATTCTGATTCTACTGACAGAACAGTTGAAATAGCTTCCTCATTGGGGGCAAGAGTTGTAAATGAAAGTGCAAGAGGATATGGGAGAGCTTATAAGAAAGGTTTTTCCTCTGTTAATGGAGATATTATAGTAACACTCGATGCAGATGGAACTTATCCTCCTGAGGAAGTCCCAAAGTTGCTACAGTATCTTGAAAAAGGTTATGATTTTGTCAATGGCGAGAGGTTAAGAAATGCTTCTAGGGAAGCAATGGTCCCAATGCACAGGATAGGAAATACGATACTTAACATTTTCACAAGATTACTTTTCTTTGTTGATATAAAAGATAGCCAGTCTGGCATGTGGGTCTTCAGAAAAAATATAGTCGATAGAATAATGCCTATGGGAACTGGTATGGAGTTTTCAGAGGAGATTAAAATTAGAGCAGCATCTGAGTTCTGTTACATAGATGTATCAATTAGCTATGCATCAAGATGGGGGGAAAAGAAACTGAAGCCCTGGAAGGATGGTATCAGGAACCTTTTATTCCTTCTTAAATTAAGGATAAAAGGAAAAATTAGGACTAAACACTTCAGATGCTCTCTATCCTCGGTGCCAGCAGGAAAGTGACCTTGCCCTTGCCATTCAGGATATTGGCCTCCATCCTTAATGGGAAATCATTTCCCACGGAAATCAAAATCTCCTGCGATGATTCGAGTGATCTAATGAACTTAGATAGGTAATCGAGCGCAAATGAACTTCTTGCATCAGATGTATAGATGAACTCTTTTGCCATCGATTTAGGGATAGTCAATTCAGTGGTTTCGGAATCTGTCTCGCCTTTAGAATAAATTTTCAATTCATCTGCCTTCAGATTGAATGTTACCACTTCAGCTATTCCCTCTGCAGCCTTTATTCCCGTGGAAAGATATGAAATATCAGTGACTATTTTATTTGGTAGCTCTATCGTTGGTATTTTAGGAGT
Source organism: uncultured Thermoplasmatales archaeon (assembly GCA_964541025.1). Taxonomy (GTDB): domain Archaea; phylum Thermoplasmatota; class Thermoplasmata; order Thermoplasmatales; genus JAGDXO01. The sequence continues at coordinate 12,514 of CAZIOW010000002.1, read as the reverse complement.
TGTGAGGGATGAAGGATCTATCAGGGGTGTGCTCACATTGAGATTTCCAAGTTTGAATGATATCTTCTTCCCGTCAAATTTTATGTCTATAATATCATTAGGGCTTGAGAGTTTTAAAACGTTTCTCATTTTGTCTATATCCATCCCGAGGCTCTCTTCTCCCTCTAATGAATATTCCTGGAATGCCTCTTTGTTGATTTCAAGCGCTATCATGGCAACATGGGCTGGATCCATAACTTTTGAGTACAACCCTTCAGGCTTGAAATCTACCCTAGCTTCAGGAACAAGCGTAATTATTATATTCGAAAACTCCCTGATAGTTTTAGCGTCAACTTTCATCTGCAGCATTTTTATCAAAAACCTAAAAATTTCAGCTTTTTAAGGTTTTCCTTTACTTTTTCCTTGTCTCTGAATAACCACATCTTCCGCAGGTGAGTCTGTCTTCGTGCTCTGCAAGAAAAACTCCTGGTCCGCATTTGGGGCAGAACCTTCTTTTTCTTACAACCTTTCCATTTTCAACTGCGTATATCTCCCTCTTTTCCATTTATTTCACTCCTTCTTTTCTTTCAGGCCATTCCTGTATAGCAGATAATCTGGTTCCAGTTTGATTGCAGCTTCTTTTGTTTTGTATATCTTGGCGTAACCCTCAGTAACAGATTTACCGAATTTCGTATTGGCATGGTCTATTATTATCAATTCCTTTGGAACCTGTAGATTGGCTGACAATTGTGCCCTCATATCTTCCCGTGTGGGAGTCTTTTCTTTCACATGATTAACTATGTATTTCACTTCCATCCTGTTCAGTAGTTTATTTTCATTCCTGCTGATTATTTCAATCCTCATTATTTACCACCTTTTATTTCCAGTATTGCATTTTGCACTATATTTCTTAATGGTTCACCCACTTCATATACTGCTATTCCCTTATTAGGAACACCATATATAACTATAGCGCCATCCGGAGAAAAATATATACACGGAAGAGATGCCAGATCCTCTTCTCCGTCTACTCTTATCAATGTTTTTCCCTTGAATTTCATTGAGTCTTCCACAGCTTCCCATAGCCCTACAGTTATCTTTCCTGCTGGATTTTTCACGTTTAATACCCTGTCCCATCGATCAGGAACATCCTCCATCATTTCATTTCTCTTTGTTTTCATGTCTATGATTGACAGTTTTGGTATCATATTGAACTTTAAAGCTGTTCTAGTGACCATGTCTCCAACAGTTATCAGTATCTTTTCCTGGAAAAACTCTATCTGTGATTCCTTTGTTATAAGTACATCTGGTTCTCTTGAGAATACATTCCTGAAATTTTCCGGAATCTCTAAATCTTTATCTAACTTTAATTGCATATTCACCTGCTTCTTTTATCCCTGCTTTTTTAGCCACTAATGATTTTTCAGGTTGCAGAATGAACATGTATCCCTTCCATTCAAGTACTGTATCACCGTTGCATACGGGGCACTTGACCTCTTCGGTAACTCTCTTACATACCCTGCAAGCCCTTAACTTGATCATTTGCTTTCACCCTTAAGCCATTGAAGCTTCCCCAGGAAATTCTGCCTCATTGTCAACCCGATCTTGCTTTCTGATAAACTTGAGTCTGAAAGTGAAAGAGCAACTATCCTTGTTCTGACGTGGTCCCCTATTTTCAAATCCCTTTTTGATTCCTTACCTATCATCTTCCTGTTTTCTTCATCGACCTCTATTCTGTCGTCCATAACCTGGCTCACATGAAGCAAACCTTCAACTGGGCCTATTTTGACGAATGCACCGAATTTCTTTATATCTATTATTTCCCCTTCAACCACTTCCTGTATTGTTGGCTGATAGGCAAGAATTTTCATTGCGACTGACTGATAAACACCGCCGTCACCATGAACTACATAGCCTTCTCCGTTCAGCCTGAAGTCGAGAACCATTAAATTTACATATTTCCTGTCATTTACATCCCTGACCAGCTGCCTATCCAAAACTCCTATCTTACCCTCAACCTTTTCCGTTGCAATAGACTTGGCAGTCTCCTCATATTCTTTTCCCAATTTTTCGGGGGGAACCCGTACAGTTTCCTCTGTCTCAAGTATAAAGTACATTTATCTCACGCGATGCGTCCCCTATTTTATAGACGTTAATTATTTTTTCCCCGATCGTTTTACTTGTTCAGCATATTTTCTGGACTGAATATTTTTTCTATCTGCTCCTCTGTCAATATTTTCTTTTCCCTGATCAATTTTAGGAAAGGTACGTGCTTTTCCTTCGCTTCTTTTACTAGTTCCGCTGCCTTCTCGTATCCAATCACGGGGTTCAAAAGCAATGCTGTTCCAGGTGAATTTATCAGGACATCCTTAGCATATTCCGTATTTAGTATAAGACCCTTGAGTGCCTTATCCTTGAATATATTGAGTGAAACTGTCATTATGTCAAAGGCCCCCATTATGCTCGTATAAATTATAGGCGTGAATACATTTATTTCCATCTCTCCGTTAAAAGATGCTTCATTGACTGTCTGGGCATATCCTCTTGTCAGGAAACTAGCCATTGTGACTGCCTCCAGAATGCTTGGATTAACCTTCCCGGGCATTATTGATGAACCAGGCTGCACCGCAGGAAGTACCATTTCATTGAAACCGGCGACAGGTCCTGAATTCATGAGCCTCATATCTCTTGATATCTTTATGATGGAAGAGGCAAGATTGCCAAGCCAGAATGCAAGTCTGTTAAAATCAGATGTGAACTGTTCCACAGACATGAGATTCTCAGCTGGATAGAATTTTTCACCGTAATGTTCATTAATATTCTCATACACCTTGTTCCTTATGTTTACTGGGCAATTCGCTCCAGTTCCCACGGCAGTTCCACCAAGATTGAGTCGCCTGAGCCTTGAAAGAATGTGCTCTGACTCTTCTCTGAAAAATTTCAGCTCATCTGCGTACGCTTTGAATTCGTCTCCGAATGTTACAGCGGATGCATCCTGAAGATGGGTCCTCCCAGTTTTGAGATCATTCTTGTATTTTGATGCAATCTCATTCAGCTGGTTTATGACATCATCAAGAGGTTTAAGGAATTTCTTCAATTCAAAATAAAAAGTTAGTCTCATAGCTGCGGGAAAAACATCATTGCTAGACTGCCCCACGTTCACATGAGTGTGGGGACTGATGATATCATGGGCCCCCTTTGGTCTGCCAATTAGTTCAAGAGCCTTGTTTGCTATGACTTCGTTCGTATTCATGTTCATTGATGTGCCAGCGCCCGCCTGTATGTATTTTAACGGAAAATCATTCTCATCTCTATCCTTTAGAAGTATGTCTGCTGCTTTTATCACAGGTTCACCTATCTTCCTGTCAAGCTTTCCTGCATCCATGAATGCCTTCACATAGGATCTCTTGATCACTATCAGATGTTCTATTATTCTCCTATCCATAAATCGATCATATGGGAAATTCGAAAGAGCCCTTGCAGTCTCAGGCCCATAGTATCTTTCCTCTGGGATTTCAACTTCGCCTAATGAGTCTTTCTCTTTTCTGACCATAATCTAATAGTTAATCTACTTATAAATAATTTTAACAGTTTATTAACCATTTAATGCCTTCAATACATACTCCTTTCATATTACAGGAATCAACTAAAGTTTCAATTTCTCTGCCATTTCATCGAGTTCTTTCCTCGAAGGATGGAAGGCCCTTGAAAACCACCATTCCTGAAAACCTATGCTTTCTCCGTCTACTCTTGGAATTAGATGCACATGGAAATGAAAAACAGACTGACCGGCAGATGAGCCTGATGAGTGCATTAGATTTATGCCATCATATCCCAATTTCTCAATCATATTAACTCCCAGTTTTTTTGAAACTGATGATAGTCTATTCATCAGTTCTATTGGAATATCTGTAATATCAACGAAATGCTTCTTAGGAATGATGAGGGTGTGACCCTTTGCAAGCGGGTTAATATCAAGAAATGCAAGAATATCATCATCCTCATATACCTTACTTGCTTTCGCTTCCCCTCTCACAATTTTACAAAAGATACAATTTTCCTCGATATCAGAAACCATATCTATTAATCATATTTGCTAATAAATTCTTTGGGTTAGGAATGGGGAATAAAATATAATACCACATAACTCCATAATCATATATGGACGGAAAGATTAAGGAAATACTGAAAGATTATGAAAAAATTTGGGCACTCAATCAGGCTTCATCTCTCATGAACTGGGACCTCGAGACTTACATGCCAAAGGGTGGTGTAGAGGCAAGGGGTCTGGCATCCGCAAATATCTCTCTTCTAAGGCAAACATTCTTTCTTGAGTTGAATAAAAAGATTTCATATGTGAACTTGGATAAGCTGGATGAGACTGAATTAGGAATCATCAGGACGCTCAACAGGACAATTCATTATTACACATCAATACCGCCTGAAATCATAGAGAAATTTGAAACTCTGACTTCAAATGCGACAGTAGTATGGAGGGATGCAAAATCTAAATCAGATTTCTCCATCTTCAAAAAATATCTCAAGGATATTGTTGAGATAAACATAAAAATTGCGGAGAAACTGGGATATGAAAAGAATCCATATGACCCTCTGATGGATCTTTACGAGGAGGGTTTCACTGTAAGGGATGCTGATTCCGTTTTTGATAAATTGCTCAATGGATCAAGGGATATTTATAATAAAATTATAGAAGGGAATATATTTTCCGCACCAAGCAGACTTGAAAAAATAAAGTACAGGCAAAAGGATATGATCTCTGTTAATAATAAAATTATAGAAATTCTGGAGATGCCCACGGAAAGATTCAGGATTGATGTGTCCTCTCATCCTTTCACTACAGAGATTTCGGAGAACGATGTTAGGATCACAACAAGATACGAAGGTTATAATTTCAAGGCAACTCTTTTTTCTACCATCCACGAAAGCGGCCACGCAATATATCAGCTTCAGATACCCTCAAGATTTGCAAGAATGCCTATAGCAAGGGGAGTTTCATCTGGCATACACGAGTCACAGTCAAGATTCTGGGAGAATTTCATTGGAAGGAACAAAGAATTCGTGCATTTTATTTATCCTATCCTGAAGTACAATCTGCCATTTCTCAGAAATTACACTGAAGACAGGATTTACAGGTATTTCAATACGGTAAGGCCAAGTCTAATAAGGGTCGATGCTGATGAAGTGACCTACAATTTCCACATAGCACTGAGATACGAGATTGAGAAGAAATTGATAAACTCGGAAATAGATGTATCGGAAGTGCCTGAAATCTGGGATGAATTCATGGAGAAGTATATTGGAGTGAAACCTAAAAATGACTCAGAAGGTGTTCTTCAGGATATCCACTGGTCAGGTGGTTCTTTTGGATACTTCCCCACATATAGTCTCGGCAACATAGTGGCCGGGATGATCTGGGGAAAGCATGACTACTCAAAAGAGCTCGAGAATATGGATATAAAAGCTATAAAGCAGCATCTCTATGAAAAAATCCACAAGTATGGATCCATTTACGAGCCAAAGAAGCTTTTGATGAAGAGCTTCGGTGAAACATACAATCCTGAATATTTACTCAATTATCTGAAAAATAAATTCCTTAGCTAATTCATTCCCTATTTTCTATTAATAATCTCTCTTCATTTTCAGTTTTTCCGAAGTATATTAAGAATGTACCAGTATTGAGGAATAGAAAGTAAACGATCCAGGATAAGTTAACTGCGATTGAATACTTGATAGAGAAGAGAGATATTGAAATATACCACTTATATGCAAGGTATATTGTGATTAAAAACAGTCCCTCCAGTATCACATTCAAGGTTATGAATGGACTGATTCTCTGCTTCACACCTTTCGGAGTAACCTTGAAAGGTTTTTTCCTTCTCGTAACCCATGCTATGAATGATAGTATCACTGAAGGCATCATTATCAATTCTAAAAATTGCTGATAGAAGAAACCTTTTAGACCATATTCACTCTTCCTCATAGAATAAACAAATAAGGCCATAGAGAATATGAAAACAGGGTAGTATGTCAATGCAAAAAGCACTGGATTTACCTTGAGTATGTAAATATGAAAAATAAGAAATATCATGGGTGCAGATATTTCAAATGCTGTCAATGGACCTTCCTTCAGCCAGTATAAGAATCCTGAGAAATAATCCAGGAATACTCTTGGCTTAACATTAGCGTTGAGTGTTTTCATCGTAGATTGGAATGTGCCGAGGGCCCATCTCCCCTGCTGAATAAGATAAGCGTTGACCGTCAGAGGTGCTTCACCATACCATATTCCAGGGTAATTAACGTAAATGGATTTGAATCCCATGGAATGTATACTTATGCTTGTGGCAAGATCCTCTGTGACAACAGATTCGTCCAAAAGTCCTACTCTTTCAAGAGCAGATATTCTTATTAAAACTCCAGTTCCCAATATGAATGCAGATCCTGCAACATTTCTGCCTTCCATTACGACCTCAAAGAAAGGCTTCTGCTGGTAATATGCTCCCATTGATACCTTGCTCTTTAGTTCAGTATATGCCTGTGGAACCTGAACGAAAACGACCTGGGGGATCTGAGAAAAATGGAAGCAAGTCTTTAAAAAATGATTTCACTGGCCTCTGATCTACATCAAAAATCCCAATTATATCATAATCCTTTCCATAAGATTTTATGAAATCGTTTATTGCACCTGCCTTGTAGCCTCTCCTATTATCCCTGTGTATGTATTTTACACCGAGTTCTTCGCACGTTTTTCTATTTCTTATCGATGTATCGGCAATGTTTGAATCATCCAGAAGAAAAGTCTGTCCAAGATCTCCTAAAGATTCTTTCACAGCATTCAGAGTTATCCTAACTGTTACAGGATCTTCATTGTATGAGACTACCAGAGCGCCTACCCTGTATTTTCTATATTCCTCTATTAAATTACCTGTAATTTTACTCGATTTCCTGGAATCGTCAAAGAACATTATGAATGTTACAAGACCTATTTCCATTGTTAACCATAGAAAATAGGTAACAGGTACAGCAAATAAATTGGAATACGTGAAAAGTGTCAGAAATACTGGAATTATGAAAATTGAAATGAATATCAACAGATTAAAAAATTTCATAACCTTATCCTGCTAAGGTAAAAGTCAGTTTTTCCATTATTGAATTTCACAGACAGCATATAATCAGAAAAGCTTATTAAATTAGTGCACTCCTCATTTATATCATCACAATTGAATATTATTAAAAATTCTCTATCTCTTAAAGATAATGCGTCCAGAAATGAAGACCAGAATTCCTCCTTAATCATGTTTGAAATCTCATCAATCCTGTCCAGAGATATATCATTGCTTCTGTGAATAAAGATCACTGGATTCTTCCTGCCACCAAGAACATCTTTTATGTCACTGGCCAGTTTGTTTGCTATTTTTGAGACCTGGTCTGTATTCCTAATATCCATTTTTTTCTGCGTGTAAATCGGATTTATAAAATATATCTTAGCATCAATATTGAAATCATTTATTATTCTTTCAATTCTTTCCCTGTCCCTCAGAACAATTATCAGTTTATCACGAGAATTGCAATTATTTATCATTTTAAGAATGGATTCTGTCTTCCCTATTCCTGGAAGCCCAGAAACAGTCATTATTCCATTCAAATTGCATATCTCTATAGATTTGTTCAGTAAAATATTCTTGCTTTCAAGAGCTCCTCTTATTTCACCCATTATTTGATTCTTCTCCGTTTCAAGATACACTTTCTGCCTTTCGAGCTGAGTCAGTTCATCCATGAAACTGTTAATCTGATCCTCTGAAAATTTTCCTCCTTTAGATAATTCTATTATCTTGTCTGATAGTTCCTTCTTCTTCATTTGCAATTTATATATATCATCATTTATAAATTTAAGGCTGTTTATTGTGGAGAGCATTATTCTATTGGAATTATCGGAACTAATTGTCCACTGATTTTAAATCTGATATTAAACTTTTGACTCTTTAATCTAGATTAAAATTTTTCCGTCCATATCTTCTGGAATCCTTGCATCGAATAATTTAAGAATGGTTGGAGCTAGATCGTATATGCTCGCAGTTATCTGTTTTGGTTTTATATCAGGTCCTACCAGTCCAAAAATTCCCTTTATTCTGTGATGGCCTACCTGTTTGGTTCTATAACCCCATGATTCTTCAGGTATATCGGATGCCCAAACATAACCGGAAAGTGGATATCGCTGATGGTATATTTCATTTGTAACTGCAACTATATCTGGAGCCTCTGATATGTGTTTACCCCAGTATACCTCATTTCCCTTGAATATGTTTTTGAAAACATTTTTCCCAGTCTTTGACTTTAAATTTAGAAGCTTGGATCTCAATTCTTTCTCAAGCTCTTCCCTTTCATCATAATAAAGGGGATTTATATAGAACAGTCCTTCGTCCAACGCGATGATCTTTGAACCCTTCCAGTCTATCCTTTCTTCTATTCCAGATTCCATAACACTATCCAGTGCCTGCACCCTCCTGATTATTTTCTGCTGTACGCTTTCTGGAAGTGATCTCGCAAGTTTATAAAGGCCTAGCTTTGATCCTACCCTGACCACACTCTCTCTGGTAATAATGCTGCTCTTCCTTTCCTTAACTACAAGAAATCCTTCCTTTGACAGAAATTCATTTGCATAGAATTCATCCTCAATAGGACCATTTCCATGGTCACTCATCAGGAATGTGTAGCCATCCTTGTTCTTCTTCAAAATTCTCTGGATGCCTTCATCATTAGCTTTAAGATTTCGGAGCATTATGTGTTCATTGTTCCACATGAAGTGCGATACATGATCATTCATCACGACTGAAATATGAACCAGATCGTGGTCCCATAACATTTCTGCCATGTCAAATCTGGATTTTATTTCTGCCTCAATTCCATCCATCGTAATGTCCGGATCTTCATTCTTTGTGAACAGATGCACTCCATCCTTGGGATACCACGAAGGTAACTTTTCTTGAAATTCCTTTGGATATATCCAGTCTCCTTCCCCATGCGGTAGTCCACTTATTAGGACTCCATTCACCTTTTTAGGTGGGAAGGTTGATGGCATATCTATAATTGCTACCTTTTTACCCATATCTGACAGTATATCCCAGTAATCCTGCCCATCAAATCCCAGTGAATTGATATTCCTAATTTTCATATTTGCCCAGTCAATCTTTGACCAGAAATATACGCCCATTTTCCCTGGATTCTTTCCCATTGAATAAGCTCTCCATCCAGGTTGCGTTATGTAGGGTATAGTTGAGATTAATGGACCACGCAAACCCTCATTCCAGAATTTTGAGTATCCTGGAAGCAGACCTTTGTTTATATATGGCAGTACAGGATCCCATGTAGCACCGTCTATTCCTATCACTGCTACCTTCATTAACCTTCAGTCTTTACGCATATAAAAATATAAAGGCTTTTCAAGGCCTTTTTATACTATTTCCTGATCAATGCATCTATAAGGGCTATAGGTTTCAGGGCACTTTCTATATAGTGGAAAGGATGATTTACTTTACCTTCTGTCTTTGTTCTGATTCTTCTGGTTAAATTTTTATTCTTTATGTAAGTTTTCGCTGTTGCCCTCAGGTATGAATATCTTTTCTTTATCAGTTTCCTGTAGGAATTAATGTCGGAGTGATCATGGTAAACCCAGGCATCTTCGACAAATTTTCCTTTATATCCCTTGCTAAGAGCTCTGAGATTTACGTCGTAATCTTCGCTCCCACCTGCAATATTCAGATCAAAACCTCCTATTACTTTGAATATTTCTTTCTTCCAGGCTGAGTTCCCCATTGGCAGGAATGCAATGTTTACTGGAACTTGGTACTTGTAAATAAAATCTTCTAGTTCATTTACATAATTTTCTGCACCATTCTTTGTTTCAAAATGCCTTGTTGGTCCTCCTGTAAAATCGGCTATTCCATTAATTATGGGTGCTGTCAACCTTTCTAGCCATTCCTCAGGCGCTATTTCATCTGTATCTATGAAGACTATAATTTCAGAATCTATCAAATTTATGGCTTTCTGGCGAGTTTCGACCACATTTCCCGGAAGTGTTTCCAATCTTGCACCGTATTTGTCAGCAATAGATTCTATATCCCATTTTGTCCCTCCGTCAGCAATCATTATCTCATCAGGTTTCCTTGTCTGTTTATTTATGGATTCAAGCGTTCTTTCTATTCTCCGATCATTGTAGGATGTTATTAGAACTGTTATTTTCATATCTTCTACTCGTTATCAGGAACTATGTTAAAAATTTGTCTTGCGAACTATTTTGGCATCTGCTTCATTTGGGAAAAGTTTAATCTCTCTTATATATAAGACAATGTGCTGACTGTAATTTATCCAATCATAAAAACTCCCAGCGGAAATAAGAGATATGCAGAAAGGATTTTAAAAGGGCTCAGAGACTCAGGCTATGAACATAAGGAAGTGGGAATAAAAAAAATTGAGATAAGTGTCAGAGGAAAACCTTTTGGTGGGATAATTTCTCAGAATTTAGCCTTAAGGTTCAAATTGTTCAAGGATCATCCTATCCATTCACTTGTTCCCGAACTAACTCCTATGAATGGGGATATAGTGACACTTCATGATATAATTCCCTTCATAGAAGCAGCAAAGTTTGTGAAGAATAGATATGATAGCAAAAGCTATGATCTGATGTACAGGAATGCCCTGAATGCAAAGAAACTGCTTTCGTCCACATATTTCGGCAAGCAGGAGATTGTGAGGGAACTTGGTATTCAGTCTGATAGAATTGAAGTAGTTTATGAAAGCATAGATCATTCAAAATTTTTCCCTGATCTAGAAAATCCTTATCCAGATAATGGGAAGGTACACCTGGTTACTGTGGGAGATTTCAATCCAAGGAAGAGGTTTGATATACTCTTTGATATAGCAGCAAAAAATCCTGAACTAGAGCTTTATCATATTGGCCCTGTGAATTCCTGGAAAGAGAGAGCAACAAAGCTGATAAGTTTTGCTTCCAATTATGAAAATATTAAATTGCTGGGTGCACTGAGTGATGAAGTGTTGAGAAAGTATATTTCCAATTCAGATGCTTTTGTATACATTTCAGATGCAGAAGGTTTCGGTCTGCCTCCCATTGAGGCCCTTGCGTGTGGAACTAATGTTGTGGTAAATAATCTTCCCGTATTCAAGGAAACAATAGGTGAAATAGCAACCATTTCAGACTTAGAACATTTTGAAGATGCAATATTTCATACTGTTAAAAATAAAAAAAATAGAGAAACTCTTATAGAATATTCCAAGAAATTTTCCCTTGAAAGAGAGATAAGCAACCTTATCGAGATATATAAAACATTTCAGTAGGTTGACATTTTCATTCTATTAATTTGTGGTGCATATTTAAATATAAAAAATGCATATTTTTTCTAATGGCTATCACCATAAAGAACTATCTGGAACATACCTTCAAAGACTCGCCTTCAAAACTAAAAGTTGTTAATAAGATGATGCTGTATGGGATTTCGGTAAAAAATCAGAGACTTTACTGCAATGATATTGAAATTCCCTACAAGTCACTGGGAGACGCCTGCAATGTTGACCAGAGGGTCATTAAATCAACAGTTATTATGATATCAAAAGATGAATTTTTGTCCAGAATATTTTCAAAGTTGGGGTCCACAGTGAACCTGAAAGATATATCAAAAGACATAGGTTTTGGAGTAATTGTTATATCTGCAACGGATTCAAAGGAACCGGGGATAATCGCCTCTGTCAGTAAGATAATCGCGGATTTTAACATCAACATTATTCAGGCAATCATAGAGGACCCTGAATTCATTGAGGAACCAAAATTGTATATTATAACTGAAAAACCAATGCCCGGAGAAGCATTGCCAAAAATTAAGAATTTAAAAAATATAAAGAGTATTACTATTATATAATTTATTTATACATTTTACCGTATGAGCCTAGATCCAGCAACCCATGTCCAGAAAAACTCATAAGAATTCTCTTCTTTCTGTTCTCCCTTTTCGCTTTTTCTGCAATTTCCTTTATTATTGGAAGTGCATGAGATGTTTCAGGAGCTGGTATGTACCCTTCCATTCTTGAATAAAGTTCAGCGTATTTGAATATTGTATCTTGGTCATAATCCCTTGCCGATACTATGCCATTTTTCATCAATAGGCTAAGTGTAGGAGCAACACCGTGATACCTCAAACCTCCTGAATAAATTGGAGGTGGAATGAAATCTGAACCTATTGTGAACATTTTCAACATAGGCAATATTTTCCCAGTGTCTGGATAGTCATATTCATAAATGCCCTTTGTCATCTTCGGGACTTCAGATGATCCGGCCGCAATGTATTCAATATTTCTGTGATCTCCATAAAAAGGGAAAGCTAAGCCAGAATAATTTGATCCACCGCCTACTACGCCTATAATATAATCAGGTTCTATCCCTGCAATGTCAAGCTGCTTCTTAGCTTCTAAACCTGCTATTGTTTTATAGAGAATGTCTGCATTGACG
>CAZIOW010000001.1:0-65602 GCA_964541025.1 uncultured Thermoplasmatales archaeon | reverse complement strand
AATTTCTATTTTTTCATTCTTCTTCATTATGATTGTTGAAACATAAAGGTATTATTAAAAGTTAGTAAATTAAAGATTATAAAAATATAAAAGATAAAGGAAATAGAACTTAGCATCCACCAAAAAATGCTGCTCCACCCATACTTGTCTCAACAGCTAGAAAAATGCCCACAGCAAGTGCTGCTACCAAACCTATTATTGCTATCATTTTTATCAGCATATGATTAATTTACATACTTATTTTTAGATAACCAAATTGTTAGTTTATATTTTTCTAACTTTTAAGAGCTCATTAATATTAAACCCACTATCTGTTGCTAAGGGTAGAATTAGAAGATGACACCTAAATATAGAATTGAGAGACTCAAATTCAGAATAAGGTATGGTGTTATTGATAAAGGGTTAGCCAATTTAAAGTTTAGAAATTATATGGACTCATTCCATTTGTTTACGCAGTACTTAGTTATAATGCTTAAGAGTTTAAAGATTGAAAGAGGAGGAAAAACTGCAGTTAGTAACGATTTAGATATATTACCTCTTTTAGTTTCTAAATTACTATTATTATTCAAGAGAAGTGGGAAGGTGAATTATGTTGTCAACTGACATGAATCATAATTCTAATTATGTCAAGAAAAAACTTTCCAGGTTTGACAATCTCTCCATCATAATTAAAATGACATCGGTTGAATTTTCACTGAATACAGAAGGGTTTATCCACATAGGGGACAACATATATCTAGATAACCTCCCATATCTGATATTATTCAACAAAGTTCCATTGAGTCCTTATCTTGAGGGCTCATTTAAATGGACTAAGAAATTAGTGTTGAATATGCTGGACAAGGAGATAAATAAATTAGTAATTCTAAACAGTCTCAGAAACTCAAAGGATATTGGTGCCAAATTGAAACTTCTGGAAGAATCCAAAAGAAAAATAATCGGTCGAGGGGTCTAGCTCAATGATTGAAATGGTATTTTTAGAGAGAGACCATTTTAATTGATTATCAAAAAGTTTTAAAAAAATGTAATGTTATGAGTTTATGAAAAGGCATTTCTTATCAAAGAGGGATTCCAAGGAGTTTATAGATCTTTTAAGCAAATATGGCATTCCCTCTGATGCTAAAACAGTAGAGTTGGAAGAGAATGATGTAGATATAATTTATATCGATAAAGTTCCGGTGCTGCTGAAGTTCCAAGATAAATGGCTTCCAACTTTGAGGATTATGCTTTCTAATAATTTTCCTTCTGTTATTATAGATGATGGCGCTGTCCAGAGAATTAAAAATGGTGCGAAACTTTATGCAGTTGGCATAACCAGGATTAACGGTCAGATAAGGAAGGATTACCCAGTAATTATACAGGATCTGAGAGGGAAAAATATTGGGTCTGCTCTTACAGAATCTGATGAAAATGAAATAATGGAAAAAAAGAAGGGTGCTTACTTGGTAGTTTACGAGATTTACTCATAGCATTTTAAGTGCCTCAGAACCCTTCATCCCTTCCCTTATTCCTATATCCCTTGCTTTCTGGCTTATTTTACCTACTTCCTTGTTTAGCAGGTCATCGAATGTTTTGACACCAGATATGGATACTGCCACTGCTCCTAATTTATCAGCTGCCTCTATGTTCAGGTAACCGCACATTAAAAAGCCCCTTTCCCCCTTGATTATTACCAAAGGAGCTGGATCCATCTCGACCTTTATACCCTGGTAAACTTTCCCTTCTACTGTTATATTTTTTATTTCAATCATATTCCTCAATAACTTTTTGATATATTACACCTGCATATCTCAGTGGATACGATATACTGTCCCACGCAAGGTTCAGCTTTCTTAGATAAAAATTTTTGTCATATTTACCTTCTAGATAATCCAGTTCAATAAGTCCTTTCTTTTCATCGTTAACAAAAAAATTAAGCTTATCTCCAGGAACTGATGCATTAGACTTCTCAGTTGCCTTTTTCCTTATACTGTTTACTGAGTAATACTCAGGAAATCTTGTCATAACAAATGATAACATCATATCCTCATCTCTAACATTGCCGGTTACAATATTCTCCTTGTATTTTTCATAAATTTGCAATGCTTCTTTGTATATAAAACGGAAATCTGAGATTGAGTTCACATTTGAATATAAACCAAGTATTTCTTCCTGCATCTTCTTGCATATCTCAGGAAAATCACTTCTCCTCATCTCTATGCCTCTAATTTTGAATACATTATTGTTCATAAGCCCAAAATATTTGTTTATTGCACCGTCTCCCTCCCGAGATGGCAGGAAAGTTATCCATTTATAGTATCCTTCAAGTGATATTTTCAATTTACTGAAAGCCTCAATTCTTTCCATCACCCTTTTAATATCTCCTTTTCCTCTGAGCCAGAGTGAGTCCACAATGCCATGTATGACCTCAAATCCCTCTTCCTGAGCGATCTGGAAACTCTGTGCAAGAATATTCCTGCCGATTGATGTAATCGCTTCATGCACCTCTATTTTTCCAAACTTGGCATTTTTATAACCGGTATATCCAAAGGAAGTTAAAAGAAGCCATTTCAAAACTTTGTCACGCGATGCAAACCTCTGATCTTCATTCTTTCTGCTCTTGTAATACAGCCTCAGATCAAGTAGGTCTGAAAGTATATCAGAGAGTATGCCCTTTTTGTCCTTGCAAATTTTGTAATTAAGATATGGAAGCAGTTCAAAATTTTTGCATTTGACATTTATTGTTTCCATCGAGAGGTTGTAATTCACTATTATTGACGGGTACATTGAACTGAAGTCTATTTCATAGACACCTTCATATACCCCAGGATTTGGCTGCAGTATTAGACCACCCTTATCTGATTCAATGAACTGATCAATGCTTTTCATTTCCTCATGGTCGCCTTTGTAAAGAGGTATCATTATGCCTCTTGAAATAGCCTTTCTTATTTCATATGATGAAACTGCAGTTCCAGGTGTTATCCTAGAGCTGTTAAATAAGGGGAGGTCTGTCAGTCGTGAAATTGTCACAACACCTTCAAGCCCTCCCTCACTGTACATGAATGATGTTCTCTTATCTATGTGAGGTATTCCACCTATTATGAAACCACTTTTCCTGTGATGTACCCGGCCGTATGAATTGAATGACCTTTCCCTGCTTAATGCAGTGTAAGCAGAATACCCATAATGCCTTGCTATGGTGAAAAATTTCTGGAAATATGTGTCTCCATTTTCCGATATTATTATGTTGGAATCTTCCAGGTGAGAGAAGAAATAATCCATGGATACTTCGAGATTATTGAAAATTTCCCCGTTAATTTCTATTTCTCTTATCCCATCGATGAATTTTATGCTGAGTATATTCAATTCTGGAATAATGAAATCCTTGTTCATCTCTTCGCTGTTCTCATCAAAAAAATTCAATCTATTTTTCACCATGAATGACTGTATTATGTTTATGTCTGCGTTGTAAATTTCATAATCCCTGTTATTGCCAATCTGCTCTATTGCATATACCATTTCCTCTATTCTGCTTGGTGGCAGATCTATGACAAGAACTCTCTTCTTAGAATATGCATCCCCTTTGGTATCATAATACCATTTAACCCAAGGGAGTGAGTCTATCTCATCTACTACTTTATAAAGAGATTCACCACTAACATATATATTATGAGAATATTTCCATTTCTTAATTCGCCTGTTTTCATCTATAGTGTAGATATTATCCCTGCCCCACGCGTCTATTATCATTTCCTTTCCCTTGAGAGCTCTATCAAAACAGAAAGAAGGAATGAAAATTCCGGATCTAGGGAGGCATATGAGGATTGAGGCGTGTGTATCTTAGCCTTCTTTATTATATCTTCAAGCAGCTCAGCGTCTTCCCTCCTCATAACCTTTTCCATCTTTCTTATTTCTTCTATAATCCTGTCTATTTCCATTCTGAGACTTGGGGTATTTCTTCCCATTTATCAGGCACCTCCAATATTCTGTACCTGAAGGCATTTTTTACAGAATGAGGAACATATTCTTCATCATGCAAAAGATAGAATATGCTTGGTTTCCCTGATAATTTACACAGACCTTCCATTGCCCTAGATATGTTCAGGATTATTCCTTCCTTCCAGTTCTTCACTTCTGAAAGCCTAAGTACAAGAAAGATTGAGAAACTGTCCTCGTAAATATCTTCTAATACAGTCTTCTGCATCTGATACATGTTCAGAACCCTCTGTATGTAAACAGTATCACCGAATTTTTTCTTCAATGAATATGCGTCTATAAAAATACCATCTCCAAGTAACAGGAGTGTCTTCCCAAAGCTATTGATAAAATCTTCTACAATAACGGTATTGAAATGCTCCAGTTCAAGAAGATATACATGATTACCCTTAAAGCTGAACATAAAGCAATAACATGATTTCTAGTATTTTAAGATTTAAGGGGGTTCAGAAAAATGAAAAAAATGAAAAAATGAATTTTCTCAATACCAGCTGCGAGCCTTCATGGCCTTTGCTACCCTGTCAACCGCCAGAATGTAAGCACCCATCCTTGGATAGGTCTTGTACTTCTCTGCAGTCTCCATGGTGTCCCAGAAGCTCTCAGACATCTTCTTGTCAAGTCTGCTGTTCACTTCATCAATTGACCAGTAATATCCATTTATATTCTGTACCCACTCGAAATATGATACAATAACACCACCGGAATTTGACAGGAAATCAGGAATTCCTAAGATTCCCTTCTTGTGAAGTATAACATCGGCCTCAGGTGTTGTAGGTCCATTCGCAAGCTCAAGGACTATTTTTGCCTTGATCTTATCTGCATTCTTTGCAGTTATCTGGTTCTCTACTGCAGCAGGTATCAGCACATCAACATTCAGCTCAAGAAGTTCCTCGTTGGTTATGCTCTTTGCACCTGGGAATTTCGTAACAGTACCTGTCTTCTGCTTGTGCGCCATCAATGCTTCATAATCTATTCCCTTCTCGTTGTATATTGCTCCGTAAACATCACTGACAGCTACTACCTTTGCACCGAACATCTCTATGGCGAGCTTATGTGAATACTGACCAACGTTCCCGTGACCTTGGATTGCTATCGTTGCCTTGCTAAGATCAAGGTTTATTTTCTTTGCTGCTTCCCTCAGTACAAACATTCCTCCCCTTCCCGTAGCCTCTGTCCTTCCAAGAGATCCTCCTATTTCCAGTGGCTTACCTGTTATGACTCCGGGTGCGCTGTGACCGACGATCTTCTCATATTCATCAACCATCCAGGCCATTATCTGCGGGGTTGTGAAAACATCAGGTGCCGGGATATCAATATCTGGACCTATGAACTTGTATATTGCCCTTATGTATCCTCTTGAAAGCCTTTCAAGTTCACCCTTGCTCAGTTTTTCAGGATCGCATATGATTCCTCCCTTGGCACCTCCATAAGGAATGTTTGCCAGGGCGGTTTTCCAGGTCATCCAAGCAGATAGAGCTTTTACAGTATCTAGGGTTTCCTGGGGATGATACCTTATACCTCCCTTCATTGGTCCCCTCGCATTATTGTAATGGACCCTGAATCCCCTGAAAACCTTTGTTGTTCCGTCATCCATTTTTACCGGGATCTGGACTTCGAGAATTTCCATAGGCTCCCTCAGTATAGCCAGGGCCTGAGGGTCTAGTTTCATTATCTTAGCAGCCTCGTCCAGTTGTGTCTGGGCGATTTTAAACGGGTTCAATTCCTCTGCCATATTTTTCACCTCAATGGGTGTACCGTAATCAATCCATTTTTTATAAATGTATTTAAGAAATAATTTTATTCACGAAAAGTATTAAGTGAGACATTTTAATCTCAATTCATGAAAATCGAGCATTGGTTTTCAGAATTACAAAATGAAGACGTTAAATTGGGTGTCAGGATTAAATCACACGTATTTTCAAAAGAGTCGAAATACCAGAGAATTGATATTTTTGATACTGAATTTTACGGGAGAATAATGGTTCTTGATGGTTGTTTCATGGTAACATATAAAGATGAATTCATGTATCAGGAGATGCTTGCGCATCCTGCTATGATGTCTCATTCTATACCAAAAAATGTTCTTATAATAGGAGGAGGAGATGGTGGTATTGCTAGGGAAGTTCTAAAATATGATGTAGAGAAGGTAGACCTTGTAGAAATAGACGAGGATGTAATAAATGCTTCTAAGGAATATCTCCCGCAAACCTCCTCTTCCTTTAAAGATAAAAGATTGAATGTCTATAATCAGGATGCTTTCGATTTTGTGGATGGAAAGAAGAAGTATGATATAATACTAGTTGATTCAACTGATCCTGTAGGCTTTGCTGCTTCCCTGTTTTCAGATGTTTTCTACATGAAGGCAAAGGATAGCCTTGAAGATGGAGGGATAATTGCTACACAATCTGGGTCTCCATTTATGAATCCTGACTACATAAAAAAGGCAGTGAAAGGGATGAAAAGGTATTTTGAATTCATAGTTCCCTATGTTTCATTCATGCCAACCTATCCTTCCGGAATGTGGTCTTATGTGATGGCCTCTAATAAGGAGATAAAAATGAAAAGGGAATTTACAGGAAGATACATGAATAAAGAGATATACGAAGGTTCTCAAAAACTTCCTCAGTTCATGAAAGAAATTGTTGAAAAAATTTAAAATTTTATTCTTAACTGTTCTTTCTTTTCATTGAGCCTCTTCTTGAATGAGGGTCCCAGTTTCCTGGCCTCTATTTCAAGCTCCCTGATATTCTTAACAAAATTTGATTTGCTGTCCGTGTTCATAAGCTCTTCAAATTTCCTCCTCGCATTCAGGGTTGATAAGAAGAGGTAAATGAAATAACCATCACCTATTATGGAAAGAGCGAAAATATAATAGACCCAGTTGCCAGTGTAATTAATAAAAGATGAGAATGATGTAGGAAGAATTGCAAGACTAAACCAGTATATCGATATTATTGCTGAAGCAAATAAAGATATTGCCAGGAATACGAGAGACAGAGGTATTTTAAATTCCTTGATTTTCCCTTTTTCCATAGACCCTCAGTTTTTTCTCTTATATTTTCTTTTTCTTCAAAAAATCTATCAACTGTTTAACGGCCTTATTCCTGTGCGAAATCCTGTTTTTCTCCGCTACTGTCATCTCAGCATATGTCCTGGTTTCTCCATCAGGTATAAATATTGGGTCATAGCCAAACCCGTTCTTTCCCTTTTCTTCAAAAGATATTGTTCCTGATGTTTGACCATTGAAAATATGTATTTCTCCATCATAGTATGCTATGGAAGTCTTAAAAGATGCCTTTCTGATAGTGTTATTCTTCATAAGCCCCAGTATACCTTGATTCCCAATGGTTGATTGCACATATGAAGAATAGACCCCTGGAAATCCATTCAATGAATCAATGAATAAGCCTGAATCGTCTATAAAGAATTCCTCCTTTATTATACCCGTTAAATAATATAATGACCTTCTTGCAACCTCATCAAGTGAATCCAGCTGTTCTTCAGGATATTTAAGGTTGTAATGTATCAGTTCTATGCCATTCTCCTTGAATATTTCATTATACTCTAGGAATTTTCCTTTATTCGAGGTGACTATCATCAAACGTATCTCCTCCTCTTCTCTATTTCATTAACCTTTTCCATTATTTCTTTGCTTCCCTTAAATCCACTGTATCCCTGCATAAAATACCGGAACAGATAATCATAACCAAGACTCTTTAAAGATTCCTTCATTAGATGAATATCTACTCCCAGATTCTCAAGATCAGCATTAAGCTCTCCCATTGAGGGATCTATTATATACAAGGAATCTCCTACAAGTATATTTCCCGGGGTTAGATCACCATGACTAATACCCCCTTCATGCATCTTTCCTACCATTTTTCCTACATCTTTCAGAACATCTTTTGCCCTTTCTTCATTCAGAATAGCGCTGAGCTTTCTTCCTTTGATATATTGCATATATATCCTGAATCTATCGTAATCAGCGTAATAAATCAAAGGGGTTGATATGCCCATTTTCTTCAACGCATTCAATATTGTCAATTCCCTTTTCATTCTTGAAGTGTTAATCCTTTTATCCAGATCGCCAATTCTGTATTCCCTTTTGACTCTTTCCTTGACAATTGATTCGAGACCGAATATTTCTTCTTTTGAAATGAAGCTCTCCCCGCCAACCATTTCTTTGGACTTTATTTCTGCACTCCCAATCCATTCAGCGTCCCTATTATCTAACCTGTCACTCTGATTTATCATCTCCCTGGTATTTCCGATTTTATTGCTGTAAAAACCTGCGAGAGCTATCATAGCCCCATTGTCTGAAAGATATTCATCAGGTGGAAAATAATATTGATAAGATCTTGAAATTGCCATTTTTGCGAGCATATCTCTCAGTCTCCTATTCCGTGCTACCCCTCCAGTGATTGTAAATTCATCAAACCCGAAATGGGCCATTCCCCTTTCAACTATTTCCGTGAGTGCTGTGAATGAGTATTCCTGTGCATTGAATGCTATATCATCATCACTTTCCTTTCCTATCTTATTCTTTAGGAATGTGTACAGACCTGAATATGAAACATCCATTCCCTTTACAGTGTAAGGACACTCTAAAATTTTCTTACCATTTAGTGCCATTTTTTCCAGCACTGGTGCCCCGGGAAATGGAATGCCCAAGTCTCTTGCTATCTTATCTAAAAAATTTCCAACCCCTATGTCCATCGTTTCTCCAAGCACTACATATTTACCTTTACCTCTGGATATCAGCTGGGTATTTCCTCCAGAGATATAAAGGAAAAGAGGATTTTGGAAACCTGAAAATTTTCTAGCTATTTCAAGATGACCTATCCCATGATTAACAGGTACTATGACCTTGCCATATTTCAAAGATAGGAATCTTGCAAGAGAGGCTCCTACTTTAAGTGAGGGTCCAAGCCCGGGTCCAACAGAAAATGCCACTTTATCTATTTCACCTAAATTTATGGAATATGAATCCATGAGATCATTCAATAGAATGGGGAAGTATTCCCTGTGATGCTCAGCTGCTTCCCTTGGATTTATTCCACCGGTTTGGGGTTTAAAAGTATGTGATTTGAAGCCAACGATTCTCCCATCGCTCACCAATCCAACAGATGCTGTATGTGCCGTTGATTCAATTCCTAGAACTATCATCTTATCTTGGAGAGAGTGAATGATTTGAGATTGAATGAATTTTTATTGAAATCTACCTCTATCCAATCCCTAGACATTACGTTGGTAACACCTTTAACATTTATGAAACTCTTGTTCCCTTCTGTTTTGAATTCTAGTATACCATCCATGAAGTGTGCAATTGCCTGAATCTCGTTTTCAGCGTGCAGTCCCTTTTCCACCATATAGAATGATACATTGTTCTGGTCTCTCCTTTCTGTAGCGAATGTTTGGAGGAATTTAAGTGTCTGACTTTTATCCAAGAAGTTCAGTATTGTTGAGAATCCGAAAAGTGCAACAATAACACTGCCGGATTTCTTCATTAGCTCATTTGAAATTCTATTCAGTTCCCTTGTAACCCCTTCCAGATCAGTCTGATTTTCCAGGTATATAATTGATGATGATTCTGTCTGCACATCCTTTGTGGTTTTGGTGAATGTATCAATAACATATAACATCTCAAGATCAAGGTACCCCCTAACCACAGGAGAGAAGTAAGACATTCCCTGAAGCAATGACTCAGTTGTCCGGTCGAAGGTCACAATTATTGATGGCAAACCTCTCTGTATTGATGATGTCATTATGTTGTATAGCATTTCTTCCTTTCCTGCAAATGGAGGCCCATAAACCATTATATTGCTAGGAACTGGCACTCCCCCATTTAGCAGGTCGTCTAGCTTTCTTATACCTGTTCTAATCTTTCTTTCCTGTATTTCTGATTTAATTTGCTCCTCAAGAAGTTCAATCTCCTGTTTTAGAATATTTTTCTCCCTTTCCTTGATCTCTTTCTCCTTCAATTCCAGCAGCCTTAACTTTCCCTTAAGTTCATCCTCCTTTGTCTTTGTTTCTTCTTCAAGGACCTTCAGATACTCCTCTCTCTGCATCTGAGCGAGTTCCATCAATTTCTTCTTTTCCTGTTCAAGTGACCTTTTCATCTCTGTTATATTTTTCTCCTTCTCATTTAGGTCCCTTTCTTTAGCCTTTATAGATCTTTCCCTTTCCCCTATTTCAGAAAGAATGTTATCTACCTGTTCCTTGATTTTATTAATTGTTTCTTGGCTTATTTCACCTTTCCTTTCCATCATTTTTTCCTTGAGGTCGAGCAGTTTTTCCTTAACTTCTATAGATATTTCACCCTGAGCTCCGTTCATTTCTCCTGATTTAAATTCCTCCAGGTTTTTATAGAGTATTATGGTCTCGAAAATTTTCTCAAGCTGTTCTTCTACACTGATATTTATATCTATCCCTATGTACTTAGAAATTTCATTAATTATGTCCTCTATGTCCCTAGATTTCTCTTCCTTTACTTCCTGCGGTTTGTCTGACATTCACACCATTCTTCATTTTGGGGATATCCTTACTACATTGTTTCCCCTTAGTATTACTGTGCCCAGCTTCCTCTTACTATTCTCTGTTATTTCCTCTGTTCCAGAAAGAACTATATTCATATAGTCATCATAACTTTCCAGTACTCCTTCGAGAGTTGTGTTGTCCTTAAGGAGTAAGGATACATTCTTCTGCAACATACTTTGCATTACTGCCATTGGAACTGCCATTTTTTATCACCTACGTATACTCATAATAATCTTCGTCTTCATCATTCTCCATAACCACCTGGAGAAGACCACGAAGTATGACCTTCATGTTTTCCACCTCGGTTCTGAGGTGCTTTACTTCCATATCAAGTTTCTCTACACTTATTTTATTATCCATATCATCACCTTTCCATTTTCAATGGGAATTCTCCATACTTCGAGGAGATTTTTCTCATTTCATTTCTCTGGCAATACCTACAATAAAGACCATTATTAACTTTTTCTAGCGGTTTTCTGCATCTGGAACAGAATGCATATATTACCCCATCATCTGGCCTTTCCAGAGAAAGATCTATTTTGCCCCTTGTAGATACTACCCTTCCCTTGACCACGTCTCTTATTTTCACAGCCCTTGAAGCTTGATCAAGAAAATGCCCCATTATTCGGCTTGCGTGAACGAGAGTTCTGTTTTGGTACTCGTATATTTTTCCGTTTCTTATCAGATACTCACTCATCACTACGACTATAGGTTCATTTATTTCCGATACTACTCCTATGATTTCGTCGCCTACTTCTGCATTTATTGATTTCTCTTTCCCTTTAATGCTTACCTTATAATTCCTTTCATCCACTTCCACTGTACCTGCACAGCTTGAGTATATTCTTCCATTATCTTCGTATGTTCCTTCCCCCGGAATGAACTCTTCTTCTGTTCCAAGGTACTGCCCAGGTGCAACATATTTCACCGACATACCATCACCTTCGCAACAATCGCCTTTATATTCTTTACTTCCTTCCTGTGAAATTCAAAGGTATGAGGGACTCTGAAATTTATTTCTTCAGCCCACATTATTTCCCCCCTTCCTCCTATGAACTTCTTCAAGAAATCACTACTTTTGTAGTTAAATAACGTATAAAAATTTTTAGAGATAACCAGAGCTTTTTCAATAAAGGGAATATCAGATCCCCTCTTCTGACTCCCGAATGGCGGGTTCATTAGTACTGTATCAACATTAGTGCTGAAATCGGCAACATCCATATTCAAAAATTCTATTTCTGCTTGATTCAACAATGCATTTCTTTTCGACAGCTCTATCATTTTAGGATCTATGTCAATGGCATAAACCTTCTTTGCTCCAAGCAAGTATGCTCCTATTGCAAATATGCCATTCCCGGTTCCAAAATCTGCCACTGTCTTTCCCTCTATGTCTCCTTCTGCCAATGCTCTGTAGAGTATTCCTGATGCCAGACCTGATGGCGTAAAGTACTGTTCCAGACTGGATTTTTTTTCTGGATTCCCGTCAAGTTTTGAAATTCTTAATTCCAGCTCTTTTCTCTTCATTCAAGGATCGTTTTAACAATATCTTTGGCCTTCTTCTCTGCCTGTTCCTTATTCTCTCCTTTTGATTTTAGGAGAGCCGTGATATATTTTTCTGCCCTTGAAGTTTTCCAAGTGCTTCTCTCGTGAACTATCTTAACAATTACCTCAGCAATATCACTATCCACTTCCAGTCCAAATTTCTCTTTTATACGTATCTGCCACAGTTTTATCAGAAAGCGGGGGACGTAATCACCTTCCCTTCTCAGTTTCTGATATATTGGAATATTCATTATGATGTTAGCGAATACAAGTTGAAAAACATTATGAATATATTTTCTTTTTTTTAAATTAAAGAATTATCCTATCAAATACATCGATCGGTCTTTTTTGATCATCTAGAACAAGGATGATTTTTATTCTATTTTTTATAATATATAATTACTTCCACTTTCCCCAACTAAGGAAAAATCAAGTTCTATTGAAACCATTTTTTAAATTTTGATCATATATCTTTTAAAATGAGACTATGAAAGAATAATCACAGATTTTTATATTAAGATTGCATGATATAATATGGACATAGGTCTGCGGAAAGTGGGCAATTGCAAGTGGGAAATAGATAAGGATGAAAAGAAAGGAATGAGGGTTCCTGGAATTTTGTACGCTGATGATGAAATAATTGAAGGTATTAGGAATGATGATTCCCTGAAACAGGTTGTCAACGTATCCACTCTCCCAGGAATAATTAAGGCCTCTCTTGCTATGCCAGATATACACCTTGGTTACGGGTTCCCAATAGGGGGTGTTGCTGCTTTCGATTATGAAAATGGGGTTATTTCTCCCGGCGGTGTTGGGTATGATATCAATTGCGGAGTAAGGCTTATAAGGACAAATTTTGAGGAAAAGGATATTCGACCTAAAATCAAGGAACTGGTCGATACTATTTTCAATAATGTTCCATCGGGAGTGGGGAGAGAAGGTAAATTAAAACTTGGATGGGAAAAAGTTGAAAACATTCTCTCAGAAGGGGTGAAATATGCTGTAAGTCAGGGTTACGGATGGGACAGGGATCTGGAGAGGATAGAAGAGGAGGGACAGATAAAATTTGCCAACAGGGAAAAGGTATCAAGAAGGGCCAGAGAAAGGGGATTCTCCCAACTTGGTTCCCTTGGAGCAGGAAATCATTTCTTGGAAATACAGGTAGTTGACAGGATTCTTGATCCTGTTATGGCAAAAAAATTTGGGATAGAAAAGGAAGGACAGGTAACCGTTATGGTTCATACAGGTTCAAGGGGATTCGGGCACCAGGTTGCTACAGACTACATTGAGGTGATGGAAGAAGCAATGGTCAAGTATGGAATTAAGGTACCGGATAAACAACTTGCTTCTGCACCATTCACCAGCCGGGAAGCTGAGAATTACATAGGAGCAATGGGTGCTGCTGCAAACTTTGGATTTTCCAACAGAGAAATTATCACTCACTGGATAAGGGAAAGCTTTGAGAAGGTTACGGGGGAAAAGGCAGAAGATGCTGGAATGGAGATAGTTTATGATGTAGCTCATAACATAGCAAAGCTTGAAAAGCACTATGTTGATGGAAAGAAAATGGACCTGGTTGTTCACCGGAAGGGTGCCACAAGGGCTTTCCCGGCTGGGAGAGAGGAAATTCGCGGAAAATACAGGGAAACCGGACATCCTGTAATAATACCAGGTACAATGGGGACAGCTTCCTATGTCCTTGTTGGAACCCCAAAAAGTCTAGAAGAAACTTTTGGATCAACGTGCCATGGCTCAGGAAGAGTCATGAGCAGAAGCAAGGCAGTAAGGGAGTACACAGACCAATGGGTTAGGAATGATCTTCAAAGCAAGGGGGTATATGTTAGGGCCGCTACAAAATATGTTCTACAGGAAGAGGTGCCTTACGCGTACAAGGATGTGGATGAAGTTGCCAATTCGGTTAAATGTGCAGGTATATCAGATATAGTGGCCAGGCTCAGACCAATCGGAGTAATGAAAGGATGAGTATTGAGGCATATGAGAATGTGATGAATGTCACGAAGGGTATTTTGTAGACTGCCCTGTCATTCTTTATCCAGAATTTATATTCCTCTTTAACTTTGGAAAGGGGAATTGAGGTAAACTTCCATCTGAAATCCTTCTCATTTCTATTTTCTAAGAACAGCATAACCCCTGACCCAAGCCCAATAAGGGAAGCGATGAGCATAACAACTATAACGGGAGGAAGTATTGAATATATTAACTTAAGATGAGGGTATATAGGAAATGCTGCAGCAATGGTCTGGAGTATTTTGATATCACCCCTCCCAAGGTTTCTTATGACCAACGAGAAAATCTTTATCAGAAGTATGGAATATGATATGGAAATTATGATCATATTGGCACCAAAAAGCAGTGGAATTGCTATTATTACATAAGGAATGATTGAGAATTTCTTGATGTAATATTCTCCTATTATAGGAATAATCAGTAGCGAAATGTACCAGTTGATGAATAGATAATATATCATTAGGATTATATCCAGCATAAGAAAAGTGAGGGTTGTAACTTTTCTCGACCTGAAATCTTCATACGATGCATACAGCAGGAGTATTAGGAGAAGAAATGAAATGTATACGTAATTCTGAAGAATGTCCATAACGATCATCTTTTAAGCAAGAGTTCTATTCTTCCTGACTCTGTCCTTCTCTTAACCCCAAACTCATCCATTTGTGATATTTCATCATAGCTGAAAACAGGCCCATCCTTGCAAACGCGAAATCCATTTATAGTGCAACTGTCACATATACCAATCCCACACTTCATCAACCTCTCAAGGGAGAAATAGATATTTCTTCCATATTTCTTGCCTGCCCTGTCATAAAAATTTTTCATCATTATTTCTGGCCCGCACACATATATTGTATCATAGATTCTTCCAAGAGAGAGGAATAGATCAACTATGTTTCCCTTAAATCCAAGGGATCCGTCATCCGTTGCAATATTGAAACTCTCATCAATCATGAAAAGTTCATCCCTTGTCCTCGCTCCAACGTAAACATCTCCCCCGAACTTATTTATTAAAGGTTTCAGGGATGCCAGTCCTGTACCCCCAGCTACATATGCAATTTTCCCCTCTGGTTCAGGATAAGGTTTTCCATACGGACCTCTGTAGAATATCCTTTCACCAGCCTTCATCTCCGATAATTTCCTTGTGGCATCTCCGTAAACCTTGAAGGTTATTTCATAACCATTGTCCATTGAGGAAATTGACATCGGTACTTCCTTTACTCCAGGGACCCATATCATAAGA
This sequence comes from uncultured Thermoplasmatales archaeon, assembly GCA_964541025.1. Classification (GTDB taxonomy): domain Archaea; phylum Thermoplasmatota; class Thermoplasmata; order Thermoplasmatales; genus JAGDXO01. The sequence continues at coordinate 50,277 of CAZIOW010000001.1, read as the reverse complement.
AACTGGCCGGGCTTGGCCCTTCCAATTCCTTTGAACCTAATTACGAATATATTTTTTCCAGTACTTTTGACCTCAATAATTTCTGAAAAATTCATTCTCTCACCATTAACCCAGCTATATCTTCGATAGAGGAGAATTTCTCCTGTTCAAGGTATCTTCCTATTCCATCATTGATTTTTCTGAATATCTCATAATCTTCATAGTATAAGCCGGTCCCAACCTGGACTGCCCTTGCACCGACAAGGAGGAATTCAATAGCATCAGACCAGGTTGTGATCCCTCCAACACCTATTATATCCTTCTGGGTTTCCCTGAATACATCATAAACAGCCCTAAGAGCTACTGGCTTTATTCCAGGCCCAGAATAGCCCCCTATTTTGTTTGAGAGAAGGAAATTCCTTGAGTAAATGTCCACACCTATAGCCTTAAGGGTGTTAATCAGAACGTATGCATCCGCTTCTTCTGCAGCCTTTGCTATTTCGATGATATCCGTTACGTTTGGTGTCAGCTTGGCCCATATCTGAAGGTTGGTCTTGCGTCTTATTTCTTTTATTATATTCTCAACAAGCTCCGGATCCTGGCCCACCTCAGATCCAAAACCTTGGACATGGGGACATGAAAGATTCAGTTCAACTATTCCAAATCCAACCTCCTGGACACTCTTGGCAAGATATGAAAACTCCTCCTCATCCTTCCCGAATATTGAAACAGCTATCCTGTCCTTCCTTTTCACATTTTTGAACTCTTCCAGAAATGCGTCAATACCGGGATTGGCAAGCCCTACAGCATTAAGCATTCCCGTATTTATGATTGAAATTATGGGGGTTGGATATCCATTCCTTTCCTTTATTCCTATGGATTTTGTAACAGATATCCCAGCACCTGAATCTATAGCCCTCAGCACTGAACCTGATGTTTCATCGAGTATTCCGCTTGCTAACATTACAGGGCTCTCAATATTCTTGCTGCCGACTCTGGTTGAAATGGAAACCATCTCATAGGGAATCAGAGATAAGATAAAAATTTAAGGATTGTCTGGGAGGACCTTTTTCTTCTGTGAATGGTACATTTCCATAATCTCCTCTTCTGAAGTTGCTTCTTCCGGATTCTTGTCTTCCCTCCACCTGCCCGTGAACCTTGGGAATCTTATTGCCAGTCCAGCACCTTCTTTTATGATATTCCTGCAGCACGTGTGCGTGGGGGATATTGTTATCTCTGCACCCTTTACCTCCAGGACCTTGCCAGGCTCGAACCAGAAATCAGGTTGTATTAAGCTGTCAACCCTCCTGTCCTTCTCCTTCAGCAGGTAAGGCCTCAGCATTCTCGGGAGATTATTAAGCTGGTCGTCGGTGAATCCTGAGCCAAGTTTGCATATCGTCCTGAATAACCCGTCTTCTTTGGAATAAACTGCCATTAGGAGTGCCCCATAACCTCCGCTTCTCCTTCCCTGTCCACCGAAGGCACCTACAACTACAAGATCCACTGTATCCTCCATTTCCATCTGATAATCCCTCTTGTATTTTATCCATAAGAATTCCCTTGCACCTGCCCTGTAAATGGACTTTTCTGATATATTCTTGGCAACGATACCCTCGCAGCCGGCCTCGAGTGCTTCGGTGAAGAATTTTTCTGCATCCGATTCTTCTGAAAGAATCCTGCTCTTTCCTATTCTGAGTTTTACCGATTCATTTATACTGTTTATGAGTTTGATTCTCCTTTCAGTGTAAGGTCGGATCATCATGTTTTCATCATTATAGTAGAGTATATCAAAGAGGAAAAGAACCACTGGAATTCTTTCAGCTGTGGCATTCAGGTCAAATTTTCTCCCCCTTCTTCTGGATATTTCCTGGAATGGAAGCATCTCTCCGGTATCAAGATTAAATGGTACAGCCTCTCCGTCAAGTATTGCATTTTCAGCTGATACATTTTCCCTTATTTCCCTAACAATGTCTGGAAACTGAGAAGTTACATTTTCCAGTCTCCTTGAAAACAGCATCACGTCATTCCCATTTTTGTGTGCCTGTATTCTCAGACCGTCGTACTTGTACTCAAAGGCGCATGATCCTTCCATCTTTTCAAGTATTTCCTTTAGCGATGGAAGTCTCTCTGCAAGCATCGATCTTACAGGTATACCCGGTTTTACCTTTATAGCCCTCAGGGCTTCTATCCCGCCATTATAAGCTATAAGGGCAATCTCAGCAAGATTGGGATGTATGTTATATGCTCTCTCTACCTCATCTTCATCCCCCTTTTTCCCAAACGCTACAGCAATAGCATCAACTATAGTCATATCAGCTACTCCAATCCTCATTTTTCCCAGCACAATTCTTGTGATGTATCTGGCCTCCAAAGGTTCAGAATTCTGAAGGAGTTCCTGCAAAATCTGGATCTTCCTTGTCTGAGAACCATTGCCTGATTCCATTGCCATTTTGAGGAATGACCTGAAGACCTTGCTTATTGTCATCTCTTCGTAGAACAAGGATGATTGTTTTTTATTTTTGAGGAGTTCCTCTCCAACTTTTCCTAAATCACCAACCTTCAGTAGTTCTCCCTCAATTTTCCCTTCACTCAACCCTGTGATAGTGGACAGGACCTTTATTGCAATTTTTTCGGCGACACCAAGCTCTATTCCCTCGTAGTCAGGAGCTACCTTTCCCTGCAATAAATAAACTGTTTCCCTTATCTCATCGTCTGCTCTCCGCAAAAATTCTGAAATAATGTCAACCATTTCAAGCCTCTTTGTTGTACTCTCTATTCTGTCGAGAACGGTGGCGAGTTCCAGGAATTTCATACCAATAAATAATTTCTGGGGTAATAAATCTCTCTAATATCAGCGGGCAATATCTCAAAAGCTTTTATTTTATGAACACATACAGTAATGATATCCTTGGCAGATGATGATCTAGGAACCAGATTAAGTTTTGTAGTTTCAGCTGAGGTATTATGCAATGAGGGGTGTTTCCGTGAGTGATGTTTACATAGTAGGTTTGAAAAGAACTCCCATAGGCAAGTATGGGAAGGGATTGAAATCATTCAGCGCAACTGATCTTGGTGCCTTTGCAATCAAGGGGGCTATAGAAGATGCAGGTATTCCTAAAGAGAAGGTGGAAGAAGTAGTCATGGGAAATGTTATAAGTGCAGGACTTGGTCAGGATCCTGCAAGACAGGCGGCAATATTGGCCGGAATTCCTGTGGAATCATCAGGTTCCACTGTAAACATGGTTTGCGCATCAGGAATGCTTTCCATTGCCAATGCTTACAGATCAATAAAACTTGGAGAAAGAGATCTGATGATTGCAGGTGGAATGGAAAGCATGAGCAATTCCCCCTTCATACTGGATTCAAGTTTTAGGTGGGGGGATAAGAGACTCAACCCCTCGAGGCCAGTAATGGATGCTATGATAAATGATGGTCTCTGGGATTTCAAATATCACAGGCATATGGGATCCATAGCGGATGAATGGGCAAGGAAGCACGGTATAACCAGGGAAATGGCAGACGATTTCTCTTTTGAAAGCTTCAGAAGGGCTATGGATTCCACTAAGAAAGGGCTGTTCAAGAAGGAGATTATTCCAATAGATGGACTTGATTTCGATGAAGGTATAAGGGAAACCTCAAAGGAACAGCTTTCCAAACTTGAACCTGCCTTCGCAAAGGACGGAATACTCACTGCAGGAAATTCCTCGCAGCTTTCCGACGGGGGAGCGGCGGTTGTTCTAGCAAGCGAGGATGCTGTCAAAAAATATGGACTTCAAAAAAGGGCAAGGATTCTTGGAGTTGATACAACTTCGATGGACCCATTTGATTTCCCTTATTCTCCCGTTCCTTCCTCCAAAAGACTGATGGAAAAACTCGACCTTAACATAAAACAGTTTGATCTGGTAGAGCATAATGAAGCATTTTCCATTGCTTCATTGGCAGTAATGCAGGGTCTTGGTGCTGACTGGGACAGATTCAATGTCAGGGGCGGCGCAGTTGCTATGGGCCACCCCCTTGGAGCTTCTGGCGCAAGGATAACAATCACATTGCTAAGGGCACTGGAAGACATGTCTCTCCACAGAGGCCTGGCAACAATATGTCACGGTGGAGGAGGGGCCTATTCAATAGCCATTGAGGTGATATGAATGAAAATAGGAGTAATAGGATTGGGTATAATGGGAAGTGGAATAGCTCAGGTATCTGCAGTGGCAGGACATGAAGTTATTGTAACAGATGTGAGCAGGTCCATCTATGAGAAAGCAGTTAATTCAATAGGGAAGAGCATTGACAAGCTGACGGAAAAGAAAATAATAACCGAGAAGAAAGAATCAATCCTTTCAAGGATAAAGTTCACGGAGGATTACAGAGAATTCGGGGAATGTTCCATAGTAATTGAAGCGGTAGTTGAAAACCTTGCAATGAAGAGAGAAATATATGCCAAGGTGGAACCTCATTTGAAGGAAAATGCGATTCTCGCATCAAACACGTCTTCAATCAGCATAACATCACTTGCAGCCGCAACTAGGAGAGCGGACAGATTCATTGGAATTCATTTCTTCAACCCCGTTCCACTGATGAATCTTGTTGAAATCATCAAAGGACTCAGGACATCAGAGGAGACTATACAGAAGAGCGTAGAATACGTGAAAACAATAAAGAAAGAATACGTTGTGGTCAACGATTCCCCGGGATTTGTCACCACAAGGATTATAGTGATGCTAGTTAATGAGGGGGCTTTCGAGTATGCAGAGGGTCTTGCATCAAAAGAGGACATAGACAAGGCATTGAAATTCGGAGGTAATTTTCCAATGGGGCCCTTGACTCTTGGGGACCTCATAGGGTTGGATACAGTGGTCAATATAATGGACACATTGTATGAATCATTCAAGGATCCAAAGTACAGGGCTGCACCAATTTTGCGAAAAATGGTTGAAGCAGGAAAATTAGGTAAAAAAAGTGGGGAGGGATTTTATAAATATTGAATCATTCGTCTGGTTCCGCCCAGACATCAGTGGCTCTCCATTCAGGATCCCTTGCTGTTTTTAATTTTATTTTCATTCCTATTTTAAGTTTCTCTGGATTCTTTGTCTTTATTCTTGTTAGAAATAGTGTGTCCACCCCTTCAAGTTCCACATATGCTAAGTAAAATGGCACATCTTTCAGGAATTTTTCTCCTGCAAAGTACATGGTTGAGAATGTGTGTATTGTCCCCTTGCCTGATATCTCGACCCATTTTGTCTCCCTAAGACACTGGGGGCAGTCATTCCTTGGGGGAAGGTATGTCTTGTTGCAATGCTCGCAGTGTGTTGCCATGATCTTGCCCTTTGCAAGATTAGTGAAAAATGGGCTTGTCTTGCCATAAGAATGCCTGTATTCTATATAATAATCATTCTTTATAATCAGCGGATCTATTGAAAATACCTCTGTCATATTTTTCACCTCCTCAGGACAGATACAGTGACATAAGTTCCGGTTCCTGCGTGGGAATGAATGAGACCTGTTTCTGCTCCCTTGACTTGGGTCTTATCTGATCCATGGAATTTACCAGCCACTCCCTGCAGCTGCCAGAAAACCTCAACAGCCTGCATTATTCCGGTAGCACCTACAGCGTGCATGTTTCCAATGAGCCCTCCCGAAGGGTTAACAGCAACTTCTCCGTCAACAAGTGTTTGACCTTCCTGAACTAGTTTCCCACCCTCTCCATACTTGGCAAGTCCAAGATCCTCGTAAGTCTGAATTTCGCTGCTTGTGTACGCATCATGTAACTCTATAACATCCAGTTCTTTCAGCGGATTTGTTATGCCGGCCATCTTGTAAGCCTGCCTCGCAGCTTCCCTTCCAGCACGGAATGAGTGAACACCGGGATAATCGAGATTCTTGTACCATTCAGGTTTTTCGTGCGGTAATAACGGGAGGCTCTTTTTATCTCTTGGCCTGTCACCTGCTCTCATTGCATCTGAGCCAGCTCCGCTCCCAGTAATCCATACAGGGGTATCTGTGATCTTCTTCGCCTTTTCCTCTGATGCAAGTATTGCCACGGATGCCCCATCGCTCATCAGGCATATATCGAGTCTTTTCAGGGGATATGCTATGTATGGTGATTTCAGAACATCCTCTACCTTTATGGAACCCCCATCCTTCATGCCATATGGATTCATCTTTGGGTTTGTCTGTGCAAATTTATTGTGCTGCGCATTGTTTCTGTTTTTTACAGCTACCATTGCCATCTGCTCCTCTGTAGTTCCAAATTCTTCCATGTGCCTCCTAGCCATCAATGCATAGTATCCGCTGTAGTATCCACCTACAGGAAAATCAAAGTCTGTATCCGATGCAAGAGCTATGAATTCATTTCCCTTGGCTGTATTCACCTCTGACATCTTCTCGAACCCTATGACCATGACAACGTCAAGCAATCCGGAAGCTACCTGTGCGTAACCCTCCCTTATTGCAAGACCGCCGGTTGCCCCTCCCCCTTCTATCCTCACGTGGCTCTTTGGATTCAGTCCAAGGTAATCCGTAATTATTGCTCCAAACTTAAGCTGCTGCTCAAAATGATCCGAGAAATATCCAGTAACTGAACCATCGATTTCAGATTTGTCCAGATTTATGTCATTATCATAGAGGGCCATTCGTGCAGCCTCTGCCACCAGTTCTTCCTGAGTTTTGTCCTTCCTTGCTTTTGAAAAATACGTGACTCCTCCAGCCACCATGGCAACTTTTCGTGTCAAAAAATTCACCCGAATCTAAAAAATATCATCATTTATAAAAGTTTAGGTCATATTTCTAATAAAAAATCCATAACACTCTTGCTCAATAGTAATAATATTCTCCTGCTTTTTTCTGTTCAAGATCCATTCTAGAATCAGGCTTGTTTATCCTTGGACGGAGGGTGTTTTCATCTCTCCTGAATGTTAGATTAATATTCTTCAGGAAAAGGTTCATTCCATCCTTCATATTCATAGGTCCATATGTTTCGCCCCACTTTCCCCTTTCCCCGTTGAAAACCATCAGAGAGGTTGCTATTAAGTCAATGAAATAAATATCGTGATCCACTACAAGAGCTGTTTTCTTGTTATTTTCTGTAAATCTCTTAAGCATTCTTGCAACAATCATTCTCTGATCTGAATCAAGATATGCAGAAGGTTCATCCAGTACATAAAGATCCGCTGGCTTTCCCAGTGTTTTAGCAATGTGAACCTTTTGCAGGTCCCCACCTGACAATTCAGAGACTAGATTTTCCCCTATTGTTTCCAGATTCAGAGGTCTCATGATTTCATTCTTGAAATCGTTCTCTCCTGCTCTATCACCTATTTCCCTTTCAAGGAATTCCAGAACTGTTTCATTGTACTCTGATGGGGGACTTTGTTGTTTATAGGATGTTTTAAGGAGCATGTTGAATTCATAATCATCAGGCTTCATTTCACCTGCCATAATTTTCACGAAGGTTGATTTTCCAGTACCATTTGGCCCGATTACACCAACTACCTGTCCATGTCTTAAGGAACCTGGATTCACTTTCAGTGAAAATTTTTCAAATCCCTTGTGCATTTCTCCCCATGATATCAATGGGGCGATGCTCTGATCTATCTCCGGGGGCTTCTTGACGAACTTTATCTGATAGTCCCTGAATTTCACATTCTCCTGTTTTATGAAACCTTCCAGATATGTGTTTATCGCCTGCCTTGTTGAATATGCATTGCTGACGATACCATAGGCTCTTGATTCACCGTAGGTAAGGTATATGTTATCTGTGATGAAATCAAGTATAGCGAGGTCATGCTCTACAATTATCACCTTCTTTCTCTGGGCCAGATCCCTAATAATGGACGCGACTCTCAGCCTCTGAGAAATATCCAGATATGAAGAAGGTTCATCGAAGAAGTATATGTCTGCCTCTTTAAGCAGCGCAGCTGCAATGGCCACTGATTGCAGTTCACCACCTGAGAGAATCTTTACATCCTGATTTTCTATCCCTTCCATTCCTAGTTTCTGTAGTGTTTCTGAAACACCATTGCCATACTGTGACAACAGTTGCTGAACTGTTCCAGAATAATATTTGGGTATGAGGTCAACATACTGTGGCTTTAGTGAAATTTTGCTCTTCCCAGAATAAATATCCTCAAGATACTTACCTAAATATGTACCTTTGTATTTCTTGACTACTTCTTCCTTGCTTTTATTTTCCTTGGCGAAGTTCGGTATGATATTTCCCGTTAATATGTTCAGTATTGTTGTTTTCCCTGTACCATTTTGCCCGAGAATACCTATGACACCCTTAACTTCCATTGAAGGAATGCCATACAGGGCGAATCCATTCTCGCCGTATCTGTGAACCTCTTTTCCAGCCTGTCTTTCTGGAAGCCCAATTATTTTTATTGCCTGGTAGGGACATCTGTGAGCACATATACCGCATCCAAGGCAAATATCCTCGTGAATAACAGGATATCCGTCTTCTCCAAACTCAACAGTCATAGTTCCATTTCTTACTGGAGGACAGTAGTATTGGCACTCCTGCCTGCACTTTTTAAAATGACATTTATCATTGTCTATAACGGCAATGTGCATCTGTCATTCCCTTGCTTTCCAAAAATCATCTGGAAGCTCGTCATAAACCATGCCTTCGGTTGGAGCCTCCCTTACATATTCGCTTCCATCTCCCTGGGCAAGCCTTCTGACATTCTCAGGTTTTATAAGCCAGTAGTGAATTCTCCATTCTCTTCCATCAAAGAGAGTAGTTTCCTCCCTCTCTGTATCTAAAATGCCGAGGTCTTCGAGCATGTAAAAAGCATCCCTGTCTTCAGGTTCAAGCATATTATCGATTACATATCTGCTATACCCGAAGAAATTCAGAACATGGAAGGCAATTTCATAAGCTTCCTGTTCACTCATCCTCTTGCTTTGCCTGCTCATCCCATTAGAGATAGCTCTGGCCATTAGGTCCACGGTAATAGGTCCATCAGCTACAATGCTTTCAGTTACAGTCATTCAGTTTTCACTTGAGCGCACATGTGAATACAAAAAAGTTTATAAATTTAGTTATAGTTTTTAGGAAGATAGGATTAAAATATAATATTATAATGATTTAAAAGAAATTTTGTTCTAAATTATTATTTTTATAGTTATTTAAGGGTGAAACTGGTAATTTATAAAAATTTTTTTAGAAATCTTGTTATCATTGGAATAGAATGTTATTAGAAAAAATATTTAATTAAAGAAAAATTAATCCGCTATGATTGAATTTGATAGTGAAATGATTGTCAGATTTCAGGATATGAGATCTCCAATCAGCTATTTTTCAAAGGTTTATGGATTTAACGGATTCCTGAACTTTTACAAGAGAGGCAACAATACTGAGGCCTCCGTAACATATCTCCGTGAAGGGAAGTCAATGGACGACCTCAGAAAGGCAATAAGGGCAAAGGAAATCGAAATGACAGAAAGAAAAGCAGGAGTGACAGTCAGAATATCTGAGGAATGTTACATATGTGAAATGATTGATATGCTACTGAGCGTGAAGGGTGCCTTCATTGAGATTCCGGTCCTTGTGAGGGATGGCGACGTGATTCTGAGGATAAAATATTTCAATGAATTCTCAGCACAGCTGCAACGTGTTATCTTTAAGGATGCAGACAAGAGAGATTATTTCAGCATTGATTACCTGGGCCCTGTAAGGAGCAACGAGGAGTGGCTAAAGGAGAATATAAAATCAATTGAAATGAGAAAACTTGTTTTTTATGTAATACCAAAAAATTCCTTTACTCTGGAAGTTGCGAAGAAGGTGAAGGGATTGGAGGCTGAAGTAGCAACAAGGTATGTGGATATCGCTGGTTATCTAGAACTTTTCTATGAAGTCTCGGGCGACAGTACAGAATGGGAAAAGAAACTTGCAGAGGTTGCAATGGATTACAAGAAGATAAAGAAAGCAAATTCCGATAAGAAAATATTTTTCGCTAAAGTCCCTGAACAGGGGATACTCATTGATCCTTATAAAACATCAGATCTGGACCTTCCTTTCAGTTATGAAATGGAACTGAAGGGTGACAGGGCAAAAGTTTCAATGGTATTTGAAAAAAACACCCTTGATTCATTCTTCAAGTCAATTTCAAGGATAAGCGAGCAGGAGTTTGAGGAGTCGGAACTGGAGATAAAATCCGTAGAGAAGTATCCATAAAATTTCTTTCTTTTTTTTGAAAATTGTACTAATTTTCTATTTGTGTACCATAAAAAGTTTATATAGTTCATTGATAGGAAATTATGAGATCGCTAACTATTATGGTAGGCATATTGGTCTTGGCAATGGCCATGGTGCCTCTCGCGAGCGGGGCACAGATCAATGCTACCATCAATACGCATACCAATGTTGCGGATGTAAATGCAACAAGCAACTATGTGATGGTTCTAAACTACCCAAATGGTTCTATGCTATCACAGGCTCTGTCAGGAAAGAATTTTTACTTTAACGGATCTAGTACCATAACCTCCAGTTCCATCGGTATTCTTGATCAGTCGATAGAGAATGAGAGCAATAACAGCACAAGTGGATTCACTCCCCACGTGGTTAACGCAACTATACTTTACAGCTACAAAGCAGTCGCAAATAATACTACAATGAAGGTTTACAGGAATCTGACCTTGGAAATGAGCATCACTAATATATTGAAAGAGGTCAATGGTCACTATATCATTGATATGAGCTGGAGAGCCTTCAGGGTGCAGGGAGAATTGATGAGCACAATAAATGGCCGTGAAATCGATGTTAACGATATGGGTGACCAGATGTTCATGGGAGATGGTTTTGGAGGCCACAACTGGGGTATTCCTAGCGGTGTGAAAGATATGCATTCACTTGACTTCCAGGTTTTCAATGTACCCCTGAGTCAGTGGAACAGGGAATATAATTCGTCCACCAATACCACGATATTCTCATACAACTATGGCAGAGATATATGGTATAACAGTTCCTGGAATTTCACTAATCAGATGTTTGGAACTTTAGAAAACAGTTCTGGAAACTATTCTATTTCAATTCATTATGATCCTTCTTCCACCATCGCAGTCACAGGATATGCCAAAGTGAATTCGGCAAATACACTCGTGGTTGAAAGCAGTTCAACCAGCTCATTCCTTGGACTTAATTCCGAGTCCATAATCGCAGGAGTGCTCATAACAATAATAATCATAATAGCAGCGCTCGGAGTAGTAGCTTACAGGAAGAAAAAGTAAAATAATTTTTTTATTTTTTGAAAATTTTTTCAATTGTTTCCATTTCATCCCTCGATATTTTAATATCAGTTGACTTTACATTGTCCTCTAGCTGATCCACCTTTGTAGCTCCTATTATAGGGAATATGAATTTACCTTTATTCATTAACCAAGCCAATGAAAGCTGGGCCATGCTCACTCCCTTGTTTATACTCATATTCCTAAATTCTTCAAGTGCCTTGATGTTCCTATTCAGCAGGTCATTGCCTTTGAAAAATTTTTCATAATTGGCCCTTGAATCTCCTGTATCAGTTGAAAAATAACGTCCAGCGAGGATTCCCTGTGCAAGTGGGCTGTATATCATTGATGCAAGACTGTTTTCCTCGGCAACCTTTACATTCCTATCCTCCTGCTCCCTCTCTACCAAATTAAATTTATCCTGGATGAATTTAGGGGATTCTAAATAATCAAGATTTATGAATTTCATGAATTCATGGGAGCTGAAATTGGAAAGACCATAGTGATAGATCACCCCCTGGTCTATCAGCCTGTTCATGCTTCTGGCTGCCTCTTCTACCCCTGTAACGTTATCGGGTGCGTGAAGAATGTAGAAATCCACGTAATCCATCTGAAGCCTCTCGAGACTTCTTTTTATTGCGTAATTGATGTGCTTCCTGTTAATACCCATATCATTCTGCAGTGGGCCTGTTCTTCCCATGACCTTTGTTGATACAACGAAGCTTTCCCTGTCGTATCCCTTGAGTGCCTCCCCTAATATTTTCTCCGATAGCCCTATATTTTCAAAACTGATTGATGCCGAATCCCTATCATAAACACCTCTATATACATCAGCTGTATCAAAGAAATTTATTCCGAGATCGTACGCCTTTTTGATTATCCTTATAGATTCCTCCTTGTTAACATATCTTTTACCATCTCTGATATTATTGGGGAGGTACCATGTTCCAAAAATCAATTCAGACACCTTAATTCCAGTTCTACCAAACGATTTATAGTTCATGAATTTGATAAATTTATTTAGCTTAAAAATCTATTGTTTTAAATATTCAGTTATTCTTCGGATAAGTTTGATTAACAGGTAAATAAACAAATCTGTAAATATTAAGAATTGATTATTGTTTTGATAAAATGATAGAAAAATACATTGTGAGAATAAATGTCGATTTTAAAAATCTTACATACACTGGCAATGAAACAATAATTGGAGATTTCAGCAAAGGAGAAATTCTGAATTTTGAAGGACTCGAAATCATTGATATCTCTGGGTTTGTTGATAATAAACCCCACATAAATGGAAATGAAATAATAATTGAAAAAGATTCATCAATGGAAATAGATATAAAATTCAATGGCAAGATATCTGAAAAGTCACTGATGGGTATACATAAGAGTACATATGATGGGGGTTACATAATAACAACGCAGATGGAACCAAATGGTGCAAGATCTGTTTTCCCTTGCGCAGATAAGCCTTCTGCCAAGGCTTCATTCAAATTTGAGGTGGAGGTAAATGACGATCTAGAAGTTATTTCAAATACTCTTCCGGAATCCGCGGAGAGAAATAAGGGGCATTCATTCTTCTCATTCAAGGAAACACCTAAAATGTCTACGTATCTAATTTATATCGGCATAGGAAAATTTGAAAGGATTAAGGAGAAGTACAATGGCAGGGAACTTTCAGTTATCACAACCCCTGGAAAATCAGAACAGGGGAAATATGCCCTTGATCTGTTGAAAAAAATAATAGACAAATATGAGGAATATTATGAAATCAAATATCCCCTGGAAAAGATGGATTTAATAGCAATACCTCAGTTTGGTGCAGGAGCTATGGAGAACTGGGGAGCAATTACTTTCAGGGAAATTGCTATATTGCTTAATGATTCTGTCAGTTTCTCCTTCAGAAAGGAGATAGGTAAAACCCTTTCGCACGAGATGGCACATCAGTGGTTTGGGAATCTTGTGACGATGGAGTGGTGGGATGATCTCTGGCTCAATGAGAGCTTTGCCACATTTGTTGGAAACAAGATCTTAAACAGTATTGAAAGTAACTGGCACCTCTGGGAAGAATTCCTGGTTGAAAGTACCCTTCCATCAATGAAAAAGGACAGCCTCTTGAATACGCATCCAATAAGGGTGCCGGTGAAGGATCCAGCTGAAATAGCAGAGATATTTGATTCAATCAGTTATGGAAAGGGAGCATCGGTTCTCAGAATGATAGAGCATTTCATAGGAGAGGAGAAATTCAGGACCGGTGTCATAAATTATCTCAGGGAACATTCATATGGAAACGCGCGGGGGGAAGATCTTTGGGATTCACTTTCAAAATCAGGGGGAGTAAATATTGACAAGGTAATGAAAACGTGGCTTGAGAAGGAAGGCCACCCTTACCTTGAATTGAAGGAAGTGAATGGGCGTATTAAATTAATTCAGCACAGGTTCTCCTATCTAGATAACGAGGATGAATTCTTATGGTCCATACCAGTATTCTATCTTGGAGATTCAGCGGAAAAAGGTATTCTCATGGAGTCTAAAGAGATGTTCCTTCCTGAAGACGCCAAATTGATTCTTAACCCAAGCGGTATAGGCTATTACAGAGTTTTATACCCTCCTGGAACTCTTAAAAATCTATTCTCCCGGGAAAGCACGCAGGAATTCAAAACGAGAGTTATTGATGATTCCTTTTCTTTCCTGATGGCTTCAAAAATTAAGATAGAGGATTTCATCGATCTCTTAAACTATATGAAAGAGGATAACGATTATCTTTTGGTAAATATAATTATCGATCTCTTGCAGAGACTAATTTTTGTACTGGATAGCATAAAAGTTAAGGATTTTGCAAGGAGATACATGCTACAAAAACTTGAATTCTTCAAAGAATCCAATGATGAGAATTCATCTGTTATAATCGAGAAAATATACACCATACTCCCTATAATAGATGAGAAGTTCAGGAAGAATATCTACAGGAAATATTTGGAGTATAAGAACATACCAGCAGAGGAAAGGACGGGGATACTTATTGCTGCATCCATTGAAGGGTTCAATGTTGAAAAAATGATTGATGAAATTTATGATCCGGAGAATGATATGGAACAGGTCAGAAGGATGATTTCCATCACGATGACCCATGATCCCGATTTATTTTTAAAATTTATTGATTCAGCCAAGGATAGACCTGAACTGAGGGGCAATCTGCTATATTCCCTTATGTTTGCAACAAGGAATCCAGCTTTGAGAAAAGTGTTATGGGACTGGACAATAAAAAATTATGAGGCAGTTTACGACATATACAAGGGAAGTGGTAGCATTTCATTCTTTATTGAAGACCTCATATCTTTGGGGGGCATTGGGAACAGGGAAAGAGTCGAATACTTCATCTCCAACATTAAGATAGCGGAGGCGGAGAGAGCAATAAAAAATGGGAAAGAATACCTCGATATATATGAGAGGTTAATCAGGAATTCGCAATCATAATGAATTTATAAGAATCCTGTATACGAGGTTGATAGAAATGAATCTATATGAGTATCAAGCCAAAGAGCTTTTTAAAAAATACGGCATACCAGTCCCAGCTGGTAAACATATAGAATCTACTTCAAATCTACAATGGGATAAGTTCCCTGTTGTGGTTAAAGCACAGGTTCTTGTTGGTGGGAGAGGAAAGGCAGGAGGAATAAAATTTGCAAATGACCAGAAAGAACTTCTCGATAAGACAAAAGAAATAATGTCAATGACAATCAAAGGATTGAAGGTTAATAGCGTGTATCTAGAAGAGAAGCTGGACATATCAAAGGAATATTATGTTTCAATAACTCTTGACAGAAGCAGGAGAAGGCCAATAATTATGGCAACAACTTCTGGGGGCGTGGAGATAGAGGATGTTCCAGATGATAAGATTGTAAAATATTGGATTGACCCAGTTATCGGGTATTCCAATTTCATAGGTAAGGATATCAGCTTCAGGCTTAAGCTTCCGGACACTGAAGCTAAACAATTCCAGGCAATTCTTGCAGGCATGGCATCCCTCTATAACGATTATGATGCAGAACTTGTTGAGATCAATCCCCTGGTTGTAACCAAGGATGGTACAATAATTGCAGGGGATGCCAAAATAATAATTGATTCTGATTCTCTTTTCAGACACAAGGATATACCAGAAAATGCTGCTGAAAGAACTGAGCTTGAGGAAATAGCATATAAAAGGGGTTACAGTCTTGTTGAACTTGAGGGTAACATTGGAGTCATTGCAAATGGTGCAGGTTTGACAATGGCAACGCTCGACGGCCTAACCCTTAAAGGTGGAAAACCTAGGAATTTCCTTGACCTTGGAGGAAGCGATGATGTTGAGAAAGTTGTAGGTGCCTTCGAAATACTCAAGATTGCGAAGCCAAAGGGTATCCTCATAAACATATTTGGCGGGGTTACACACTGTGATACGGTAGCCAATGGAATAATTGAAGCGAAGAAGAGAGTTGGGATAGATGTTCCAATAGTCGTTAGACTATCAGGTGTAAATGAAGATGAGGGTAGGAAAATATTATCTGATAATGGGATCCATTCCTATGGAGATATGATGGAGGCTATAAATGAAATTGTCAGGGAGGTGAATAAACAATGAGTATATTTGTTGATGAGAATACAAGAATAGTAGTTCAGGGGATAACAGGTCATCAGGGTTCATTCAATACACTACAGATGATCAAATTCGGTTCAAAAGTTGTTGCAGGAGTCACTCCAGGAAAGGCAGGAACTGAAGTACATGGAGTGAAGGTATTCAACACACTTTCAGATGCCATGTCCCAGGAGCCAAACGCCACCTTCATCTCAGTACCAGCCCCATATGTTCTTGATGCCGCCAAGGAAGCACTTTACAATGGAATTGACATAATTTACATTCTTACTGAAAAAGTCCCATACCAGGATACAATGAAAATAGTCAATATGGCGAAGAAATACGGGAAGACAGTCGTAGGCCCAAACGGACCTGGAATAACCTCGCCTTTCAAGAGCAAGCTTGGAATAATGCCAAATCAGATTTTCAGGAAGGGAAATGTTGGTGTTATTTCAAGAAGCGGAACTTTGACATACGAAATAGTAGATCAGGTTACAAGGGCTGGATTCGGTGAAAGCACTGTCATAGGACTTGGAGGAGACCCGGTAACTGGCCTGAATTACATTGACGTTCTTGAGAAATTCAAAAATGATGCTGAAACTGAAGCTGTGGTACTTGTTGGAGAGATTGGAGGAACTGCTGAAGAAGAAGCAGCTGAATTCATAAAGGAAAAATTCAACAAACCAGTCGTGAGTTACATAACAGGAAGAAGCGCTCCCAAGGGAAAGAGGATGGGTCATGCTGGAGCAATAATCACAAGAGGAAAAGGTACCGCAGAGTCTAAGATAGCCGCCCTCGAAGGCGCAGGTGTAAAGGTAGCAGCATATCCGTATGAGGTTCCAACATTGTTAAAAGAGGTGTTGAAATGAAGAGGGACATAGTATCCGTACTAGACATGGAAAAAGATTTTGAAGACTTTGTAAGAGAAGGCATAGAGCTCAAAAGGAGATTCAAGAAAGGCGAAATTAACAATACCCTGACTGGGAAAACGCTTGCAATGATATTCGAGAAACCTTCTACAAGAACGAGAGTGAGTTTTGAAACGGCCATGACCCAGCTGGGAGGTCACGCAATCTACCTGTCGCCAAGAGATATGCAGATGGGTAGAGGTGAAACTGTAGCGGATACGGCTAGAGTTCTGTCAAGGATGGTTGATGGAATTCTTTACAGGGCCTTTGACAACAAGAACGTAAAGGAACTTGCCAAATATTCCACCGTGTCAGTTATCAATGGACTGGATGATCTTGAACATCCCACGCAAATGGTCGCTGATTTCATGACAGTGCTCGAACACAAAGGAAAATTCAGGGGACTGAAGATGAGTTATATAGGTGATGGGAACAATACTTGCAACTCCCTCATGCTCAGCGCAGCTTTACTGGGAATTGATTTCTATGTTGCAACACCAAAGGGATTTGAGCCAATGGATGATTTTGTCAATAAAGCGAAGAGCATTGCGAAGAAGAACAAGTGTACGATAACTGTTACCAATGACCCTGTAGAGGCAGCTAAAGACGCTGACGTAATCTACACAGATGTATGGGTTTCAATGGGGCAGGAGAAAGAGGGAGAAGAAAAGGAGAAGAAATTCAAGGCATTCCAGATCAATGGGAAGCTTGTCTCTCACGCCAAGAAGGATTACATTTTCATGCACTGCCTCCCAGCTCACAGAGGGCTTGAGGTGACTGATGAGGTTGCGGATTCAAGGAACAGCGTAATTTTTGATGAGGCGGAAAACAGACTTCATGCAGAGAAGATAATCCTCCTCAAAACAATTGGAAATCAATAATCCTTTTATTTTTATGGAAATTTTTTTCTCTAATTATTATATTCTATGTTATGGCGGAAGGAAGATCTATAGTGCCAATAGTAATTTTGGTGATAGTTTTCCTGATTATTGGGTTTGCAGGAGGATACATAATCGCTGGAACTCAGAACCATCAAACTTCAAAGGCTGCAACTCCCCTTTCAGTCTTCGCAGCAGGTTCCCTGAAATATGCCCTTGGAAATAATTTCAAACCGACCTTTGAAAATCTTACAGGAATTCAGGTGGGAATGACTTTCTCAGGTTCAGTGGGAGGAGCAAGGGAGGTAACGGCAGGAACTCCTTATGATATATTCATCTCAGCAGCCGCAGGAGTAATACCGCAGATACTAATGCCAAATTATACTAAATGGATGGTAATCTTCTCCTCAAATGAAATGGCAGTAACATGGACAAACAAAAGTTACAATATACCTTCCAATCAGTTCTGGTTTGAAAATATTAGTGCACCACACATAATAGTGGCAGCCTCAAATGCTTCGCTAGATCCAAGCGGATTCCAGGCTATAGAGATGGTAAAACTAGCAGGCATTCTCTATACAAACTGGTCAAATCCATTCGTCAGGGATGCATTCAACAATAATTTCTCAAAGTTCATGGTTTACAATAAGGCATGGAACCAGTGGTTCGGTCCTAACGGACAGCTGGCAAAGGACAACTATGGAGGGAACTACCCAGTTAACGATTCCCTGGCTCTCTATAATCAGCTATTCCAGTATAAACTGAAGGTAGGAGATCTAAAGCTGACTACAGTGGAAATAGGACTAGACGGGTATCTTCAGTCAGGTGCTGCCGATTATGCGCTAACATACAAGTCTCAGGCAATCAATCAGGGCCTGAATTATTACAAGAACTCTCTTGGTGGGAATGGGCTTCCAGACTGGATAAATCTTGGAAGCGTAAACAGATCGATGGTGGAATTCTACACAGAGGTCAATTCTTCTGGCCCTTCAGTCGATAATATAGGAAATTTCCCAGGAGGACCGATACTTTATTCTGCCACGATTCTTGTCAATACAAAGAACCAGCAAGAAGCTAGCCAGTTCATATATTATCTAATAACATCACTGGGTCAGAGTTACCTTTCTAGCAGCGAATTTGATCCAATTTCAACACCTTATCTGTATGGGCAGGGACCTTCATTCCTTTCAGGAATAACAATACCAGTCCCATCATATATTCCAACATCCTCGTATGAGGAGATATGAAGAGACGCGAATATCTCTATTATCTTTTTCTTCCTTTTTTCCTAGTCTACATTATATTTTTGCTTATTCCCATCGTAAGGGTAATAACTTTCCAAAGTTTTTCTTACATTATTGAAGATTCTTCAACAGGGATATGGACCAGCCTTTACTACACATATGGCCTGGCATTTGTAGTTGCACTTTTATCTGCGGGATTTGCTATTCCATATGTATATTTCATATCAAGAAACACAAGCAGAACAGCCAAGGCACTGGACAGCCTGATTGAACTTCCAATAATGATACCCCACACGGTAGTCGGCATAATGATGCTCATCACATTTGAGCCTACTATGCCCCTTGGCCACCTTATTTCAGAGTTATATCCAAATTATGTATTCGATGATACTTTTTTTGCCGTGATTGTAACATTATTCTTTCTCTCCTCAACCTATACCATAAGAACAATTCAGGTCAGCTACATGAGAGATACCATGAAATTTGAAGCAGTGGGAAGGACACTTGGTATGAAGCCCTGGCAAAGCTATTTTTCAATTTCACTTCCCCTTATGAAAAAAGCGGTTGTCAGAGGGATGATCCTCAGCTGGGCAAGGAGCATATCAGAAGTCGGATCAATTCTAATAGTGGCATACTACATATTTCCTGGTTTCATCCATCTTGCCGGCGTTTTCATATACTCGCAGTTCATAGGAACTGGTTTGCCTCTTGCAGTCGCTTCGAGCTCAATCCTGATACTTACCGGAGTGATAATTCTTCTAGTAATGAAAATTCTAGAGAGGGGAGAATATGCTTAGAATTGAGGGTATGAGGGCAAAGAGGGGAAATTTTACACTATCCATTCCATACCTTGAAATAACCGGGAGGAATTCATTCATCTTCGGGAGAAATGGTTCCGGAAAGAGCACACTTTTACTATGCATAGCTGGCTTGCAGTTACATGATGGAACTATTCTCAAGAACGGGGAAGATATCACAAAACTTCCGCCTGAGATGAGGAACATTGCTCTTATACCACAGGAGCTTGATCTTTTTCCGAATATGAACGTAATGAAAAATGTCACAGTATCAATAAGGTATGGTAGAGGAAATGAGGATATAGCTGAAGAAGTGATTGATTCCCTGGGAATAAGAGAACTGCTTAAAAGGAGAACGTGGGAACTTTCTCAGGGGGAGGCACAGAGGGTGGCAGTTGCAAGAGCTTTAGTTTCGTTGCCCTCACTGATCCTGATGGATGAGCCTTTTTCAATGCAGGATGAAATTTCCAGGCTTAATTCATTATCTCTTATCGATGACCTTTCAAGAAAGTATGGATTTGAATACATATACGTAACACATAATCCAAGAGATCTTGACCTTGGTTTCTCAACTCTTGTCACTCTGGATGAGGGAAAAATTGTAGAGTTCACGCATTCCCTTGATGAAATTGTACATTACAGGACTCTTTCCCTTCTTGATTACACCAGAATAATAAATCATAATGGTAAGTATTACAGAATATCAGAAGAAAGAATAAAATTCGACGAATACAAAGGATATGATTACCAAGTTTTCTCAAACGATGGTTTCCAGCTGTTAAAAGTAAATATTGATGGAAACTACGTTTTCATAAGATTTCACGGAAAAGTGAGCGGAAGGAGAATAATTCTCGATGAAGCTCTTGAAGAGATCCCTTATTGATATTTCTAATTTCAAGGATCATTGAACTGATTTTTAGCTTCGGGGAATGAATAATTTTAAACCTAATTTGTTATCATTGCTCATGGAATTCAAAAGTTATTCTTCATTGTCAGAGGCTCTAACCAACGCCCAGAAATTTTCCTTTATCCCAAAGAAGAAATCGATACCTGTTAAGGATTCTGTTGGTTTCTTCTCCTACAACGAAATTCTTTCGCCGGATGATTTCCCAAAATATTCAAGAAGTGCAGTCGATGGTTATGCATTATCATCAAAAAGTACCATATCATCATCCAAAACCAACCCCGCATACTTTAGGATAGTAGGAGATTCCTCACCTGACAGGGATTTTGATGGAATTGTTAGAGAGGGGGAGGCAGTTAAGATATACACAGGCGGAAAAATGCCTGAAGGTACTGACTCTGTTGTCATGATGGAAGATACAGAAATGATGTCAGATGAAGTGAAAGTATTCGTACCCGTTAGAAAATATCAAAATGTTAGCAGGAAAGGTGAAGATATTGAAAGTGGATATTCTCTGATAAAAAAGGGGGAGAGGATAACTCCACCGCATCTTGTTGCTTTTCTTGAAGTTGGAATGAAGGAGATTGATATTTATGACTTCAGAATAGGAATTATTTCAACGGGAGATGAAATTGTAAGCGGAAAAGTGGTTAATTCCACACAGCCTTTCCTGAAAAAATATCTTGAATGGAATGGTCTGGAAGCTGAATGTCTTGGAACTGTTGGAGACGATGAGTATGATATCAAGAAAAGAATTGAACAAGAAAGTGATGACATTCTCATTTTAACAGGCGGGACAGGTCCTAGTGACAGAGACATTCTCACATATTTTCTTGAAAAAAATGCAATAAAAATTTTCCATGGGATCAGAATAAGACCCGCAAGAACAACTGGACTCTATATTTACAGAGGAAAACCAATATTCGTTTTTTCAGGACTTCCGGTTGCTGCTCTTATAGCTGCTGAAAATATTTTGTTGCCCACAGTTTCCCATTGGACGGGAATTCAAATGACAAGAAAAAATTACCTGGAAGGAAAACTTTATAGATCCATTGTCAACACGCTGGGATTCAGAAGCTTTGTTAGGGTTAAAATTGATATGAGTCATGATCCGCCAACAGTCATTCCTGTAAGAGTCACAGGTTCCGGAGTTATTTATTCCATCATAGATGCTGATGGTATCCTGGAAATAGATGAGAACACTGAGGGTTATCAGGAAGGGGATATTGTCAGAGTGCAGCTTCTGAGGTGGTGATATGACAAAAATTTTCCACAGGCTTGTTACAGCCGAAGACGCTAGATACATACTATCCTCACTTTTACGTGAAAGAATTACCTCTGTCAGAGTACCACTAAAATATGCCCTTAATCAGGTTATTTCAGAAGAGATAGCCTCTGAAATAGATATACCTCCATTTGATAGATCGGAGGTTGATGGGTATGCTGTCATACACCGTTCTCTTGAAGGTGCCGAAGAAGACAACCCTGTCACTCTTAAACTCAAAGGGGAAATAGAGATTGGAAAAAGCAGTGATACTGAAATATTTCCTGGTGAAGCATTGTACATACCTACTGGAGCCGTATTGCCTAGAGGAGCAGATTCAGTTGCGATGATTGAAAATACATCCAGGGAGGGCGATCTGGTAAAATTTTACAGGTCTGTTTCCCCTGGTGAAAACATCTCTCATGCGGGATCTGATTTCTCGTTCGGAGAGGTTCTTGCGCATCCCGGAACCATTGTTGATCCTGAGATGGTAGCGCTGCTTTCAGCTGCTGGAAGATATGATGTAGAGGTGTATAGAAAGATAAGAATGGCCATATTCTCAAGCGGAAATGAAATAAGGGAAGCGGGTGAACCTTTGAATGATGGGGAGATCTATGATATTAATTCACCGTATTTTATTTCTGCCCTTAATAACACTGGGCTGGTGGATGCAGAATTCATAGGTGTAGTTAAGGATGATAAGGACCTTGCGATTAAAACTGTGGAATCACTTGTCAGGAAATATGATGTCTTAATGTCATCTGGTTCGACCTCCGCTGGTTTCCACGATATGCTATATGAGGTTGTTGATTCTTTGAATGGGGAGATGCTATTCCATGGAATTTCCATAAAGCCCGGGAAGCCTACATTCCTAGCTAGAGTTAATGGATCATTATTCATAGGAATGCCCGGTTTCCCCCTCTCTTCGGCAGCAGTGCTCAATTATATAGTTATCCCAGGAATTGCAGAGGCTTATGGTGTAAAAAATTCCAGTGTGCAGAAAATGAGGATACCTTTCAGGATAAATGGTGAGAAAGGGAAGGATCATTTATTGCCTGGAATAATCAGCAGGAATAACAGGGTGTACCCGATTTTCGGGGATTCCGGATCAATAAGCCGGATGGCTTATTCAGACGGTATAATTATACTATCAAAGGACAAGAATTTCTATGATGAAAATGAAGAAGTAGATTTCTTCCCTCTTAAGAAAAGGGAAAAGGATGTCCTTTGCATAGGAAGCAATGACCCTCTTCTGGAAAGGGTCCTGTTCAACACATTCTCACAGCCAGCTATAATAAATGCAGGTTCTCTGGGAGCTGTGGAAGCAATGAGGATTGGAGAATCTGACTTGGGGGGAATACATCTTATGAAGGACGGGGCATACAATAAATTTGTGATGGACGATGCTATGAGAAAGAAGTCCGTTCTTGTGAGAGGATTCTCCAGGGAACAGGGGTTCGTTTCTTTAGAAGGTATAAATTCCTTCAGAGAAATAGTTGATGGAAACCTTCTTTTCGTAAACAGAAATAGGGGTTCTGGCACAAGGGTTCTGATAGATGATCTAATGAAAGAAGAACTCGGAGATAACTTTCAGAAAGAGAAAATCAGGGGGTATTTCTGGGAGGCAAAGAGTCATGGAGCTGTTTCAAGGGCTGTCAAACAGGGAAGGGCTGACGCTGGAATATCAATAAAGTATTATGCATCAGTATTGAATCTCAGATTTCACAAAGTCAGGGATGAGAATTACGATATTTTGATGTCTAAGAATTTTTACGATTCAGAGCAGGGGAGAATATTCATTGAAAACCTCAAAAAGACTAAGGAAATTAAAAATAATTTTCCTGGCTATATAATAGAGGAAGATATTGGAGAGAGATTGGTTTGATTTTCTATCATTCTTTATTAAGCTCAGTGTACAGATGATTCATCATACCAGACACAATTTCATAGGCTAGTTCTGCGGCCTCTGGCGACCCTGGAATGCAGAATATTTGTTTCCTTTCCCTTATGAAGAGAGATGCGTTTGAAATGTATGGTAGAATCCCACCTGACCTGGCCCTGAACATTTCACCAAATCCCCTGATCTCCTTTTCAGCTATCTTCTCAATTGTCTGAACAGTTAAATCCAATCTGCTGGCACCTGTTCCCCCATTTAAGATGAATACATCGTTATCATAGTTACATAAAATTGATTTGAGTATTTCCGACTGACTGTCAACACAGATTCTTCTTGAAACTTTGTATCCCTCCTTTTCAAAGAAATTTTCCAGTTTCTTTCCAGTTTCATCATTCTCAATAGTTCTTGTTGATGATACTGTGATTATAAGTATACTAAGGTCGTATCTTCTTTCGTCTTTATGCACCATTTTTTCCCTTCCATTTCTCTATGACCTTTATATTTGTTATTCTCGTGTCCCTATAGTTTCCATCGCTGTCCTTTTCGAGATATTTTACCATGTCCCATATTGTCAAAAGCATTGAGGTTGCACAGGACAGAGCTTCCATCTCAACTCCCGTCTTGTAAAAAGCCTTGACTGTGCATTTCACCGCTATTCTGTCCTTTTTCAATTCTATCGTAGGATCGACGTAACTTATAGGGATAGGGTGACAATGAGGTATATTTAAAAATGTTGATTTTGCAGCGCTTATTCCGCTTATTTTTGAGACTTCTATAACATCTCCCTTCTTAACCGTTTTCTCCTCTATGGCTATTAGAGTGTCTTTTTTAAGTACAATTTCTCCATATGCTGTCGCTACTCTCTGCGTATCCTCCTTCTCACTTATATCAATCATAGTTTAGTATAGTTAAATTGATATTAATTAATTTTCCAGATTTTCAAGGACTCCAGAGTATTTTTCATATGATCTATAGAGATCGCTTCTGGTTATTATACCTACAAGAGCGCCTGACTCATCTACCACTGGCAATCTTCCTACCTGATTCAGAGACATTTTTTTGAGAACCTGGTGGAGATTTTCATCAGGGGTAGTAGTGATTACATTTTTTGTCATAACCTTTGAGATTGGAGTTATCCTATATGACTCTATGGGCACATTCATCAGGTCACTCTTGGTGACTATGCCTATCAATTCATTATCTCTCATCACTGGAAGAGCCTTGAACCCATTCTTGCTTATTACGGATAAAGCCTCATAAATATTTTCAGATGATGATATACTTACCGGATTTGTAGTCATTGCTTCTCTGACCTTTATCCTGTCAAGTAAGGGAATACTGTACTCACCTCTATGGGCTGGAGAGTCTGCCCTGGTCCTTAACTGGCTCTTATATATTGTATATTTTGGACCTACCACATAGTATGAAATTACAACAGCAACCATGGATGGTATTATGACTGATATTGAACCTGTCATTTCACTAACCATTAGTATTACTGCTATTGGGACTCTCCCAACACCTGCGAATAAAGCCATCATTCCTATGATCACCATTGGAGCGAGTTCCAGAGGTAGATTGGGTGAGACATAATGAACCATTATCCATAACAAAGCACCAAGAAATCCCCCTATGACCAACGAAGGAGCAAAAACGCCTCCGCTACCTCCAGATCCTATGGTCAAGGAAGTTGATATTATTTTAGCCATTATAATCATAAGTATTGTCAGCACGAGGGGCATTGCGATATACTGACTCTGGATGAGTGATAATTTTCCATCAATTAGAAATTGCAGGTATCCGTAACCCATCCCGGTGACTTCTGGAAAGAAGATTGCTATTATACCCATTATGAACCCACCGAGCGCAGGTTTGGTATATTTTGGTATTTTTAACTTGGAAAATCTGTCCCTGACCCAGTAAAATGTTGTTGTATAAAATTTTCCAACAAGTCCCGCCACCAGTCCAAGAAGGGCGAATATTATCAAATTAAATGGATGATTGAAGCTGTATATGAATGAATTGCCAAATATTGGTTCATAATTAGTGAATGAAGCAAATATTACATAACCAAGGGGGGATGCTATAAATGATGGTATAAGTGCTTCAACCTCCATATCCCCTGCACTGTACAGAATTTCTGCGCTGAGTATCGCTCCCCCGAAAGGTGATTTGAATATGGCGCCTATTCCTGCGCCTATTCCTGTTGCAACCGCAATCCTTCTGTCCTTGGCTGAAAGACCAAGTATAGACCCGACTAGTGAACCGAACCCTGCGGCAATCTGTGCTGTTGGCCCTTCCCTTCCGGCACTCCCCCCTGAGCCTATCGTTATTGCAGAGGCAACCATTTTGACAAGAGGCACCCTCTTCCTTATGATTCCATTCTTATTGTGAAATGCATCTATAGCGGCATCCGTGCCGTGGCCTTCAGCTTCTGGTGCAAAGAAAAATATTATTAACCCTGCAATCAAACCACCAACCGTTGTGGACAATGGAATTAAAAAATATCTTGGATTCAATTTTGTTATAACCGGTAAATCACCAGCAGGATTTGGAGGTATGAAGCCGGTAATTCCCCCTAACATATAATTTGTGACATATTGGATGGAGAAATAGAATATCGTTGCACCAAGACCTGCAACAATTCCTATTAAAATTCCTACTAAAGCCCACTTGCCCATATATGTTGAATTTATGTAATTTCGTATTTTTGTGATGAGAGGATTGGTCTTATTTGTCATGTTAGGAAATATATTGAGGCATGTTATTATTATTTTTCCAATGTTTTATTTAAAATTTTATGCACAAAACGGCAGGGATATAATAATCAAATGATAAATTTAATACCTCACCCTTGTTCAAGTCAATTCAAACTTTATTCATTTCTAACCTGACAATATTTATATTTTGCAAATCAATGAACACCAAAGGATATATGATATTTAATAGGAGAAACCGTATAGATAATACAAATGACAATAAATTGTATTTTATACTGTTGAATATAATATTTGGAGCCATTGTCTCCCTGTCAACAATAATATTAATTATCATACTTCTGGTAGTGATTCCAATAATATACAAGATTAATGCACTTTCGATATTCTATTTTAAATCAGCGACGGATGATCTTTTAGTCATGGGAATTTTCATTTCTATTCTCGTCATAATATTAACATTTTTATACATAAATAATAATATTAAAAAACTATCCGCGGAGCTTAAGAATAATAAACACATGGAAGTCCAGAACAAGACGGACGTTCTTATGAATCCCAATGCAGAAATTGTTAAATTTCTCGATGAGGGGGAGAAGAGAATTTATCTTTTGCTCATAGATTCAGGAGGCTCCCTTTTGCAAAAGGACCTGGTAGGGCTAGACGGTCTTTCAAAGGCAACTATTTCAAGGATAATTGATAGACTTGAGAAAAAGGGGATTGTGGAAAAAATCAGGCACGGATCTACAAATAAGATAATCCTGAAACGGGTTTCAAGATGATCATTTCAAGTCTTTGCATCACTTTTCATTCAAAGTTTATGAACCATTTCACAATAATAGTTATTAGGTGAAAATATGAAAAACAGAAACAGTATTGTGAATATCTTCTGGATATTCTTTGTCATCATAATGGTGATCCTAATTGCAGCGATCACAATGGGAATTGTTTTTTCTGCCAGATATCCTGTATATGGGTATGGGATGATGGGAGCGGTTCCAGGAATGTGGTTCTTCGGAGGAATATTCATGATAATACCTCTGGTATTATTCTTCCTTTTCATATACTGGATTATATCAGCCACTACTCATCATTACTCAGGAGCATACTATGATTATACAGAGAAAGATAGTGCGCTGGATGTGCTGAATACTAGATATGCCAAAGGTGAGATAACTTCTGAACAATACCAAAAAATGAAAGAAGAGATAATGAAAAGGTGAAATTATGAGGATTTACAATATGTTCCTTTTAATTTTATCTATTTTGATAGTATTTATTTTAGTTTCGCTTTCATTCTTATATGCTGATAATTTTAATGATGCCTCAGGTATAAGCAAACAAACATTATCAGAAATACAGGCAGAGAATATTGACGAATTATCAAAGACTAATTCAGGTATCATTTACATAAACAACAGTTCAGTCATTCTGATAGAGCAGTCCCCATCTATGGGAAGCATGAATTCTTCACCAGAGGAATATTTTGTCATAGATGAACTTGTGAATCCTACTCTCATTATAAAATCAGGGATTTCTATAAGATTCATAATAGTTAATATGGATGATATGGAGCATAATTTTGCCATAACCAATTTTCCTCCGCCTTACCCTTATATTATTATGGGCGGGAATATGATGTACAACGTGACACATTTTACTCTGAACACACCTTATCTTCAACCATATAACGGTGGAGATAAATATCCTTCGGAAACGGTGATATTTAAGGCCCAAAATCCTGGAGAATTTTGGTATTTGTGCACATATCCCGGGCACGCACAGGAAGGTATGTACGGAAAATTAATCATCTCCAACGATTAAATTCTTTCTAATTTTTCCATATTGTGTCCACAAACTGGACATTTCAATTCATTGCAATCTATTTCCTCTCTATTTTCTAATGAATAACCGCATTCCTTGCAAACGCATAAATTTTTAGGGGCAGATGCCATAATTTTTTCTATTCCGTGATGATTATGACGGTGATTTCTGAACTGATCAAATGTCCTGTAATTTCCACCTTCAATCCTTAATGCTTTACCGTTTATGATTGCCTCTGAAACCTTCTTCCTAGCGGAAGTAAGCAGTCTGTTGAATGTTGCCTGAGAAATACCCATCATAACCGCCGCCTCGGTCTGTTCTAAACCCATGAGATCCTTTAGTCTTAAGGATTCATACTCATCGACTGATATAATGACCTCAGGTGGATTTCTGTCATCTTCTAGGACTGGCATAAAATAATTAACGGAGGGCATTCTTCTAACCCTCCGCATCATTCTTGGTCTTGGCAATTCAGGTCACTCAAGTTCTTTAAGCCTTTTTTCTATATTTTCCTTTTCAATCTCAAGGTCCTTGAGCTCTGCCTCCAGAATTTTCTTTTGTTCTTCCTTATTAAATTCTCTGTAGTCTGTATTGCTATCATATTCATAATGAGGAATAGGACCATAGAATCTCCCCCAGTATGGTCCTCTTATTCCATAGCCCATTCCCCTTCTTGGAATTGTATTGTTCATAAATCCGGGCACATGATAGCCACCACAGTATCCGCCTCTTCTTCCTCCCCTAGGGCCGAAGCCCATAGGACCTGTTCCATCTCCATATGGCATTTTTTCACCTCTTTTATTATGAATATATATTCATTATAACTATTTAGATATTTTGACAATAGCTCCTTAGATATAATGTTTCATCTTCCTTATTACATATATTAACTATGGAAGGTAATCGTACTTCCATTCATTAATAATTTTAAGAATTTTTGCATTATTTATAATTAATATACATTCATATCAGAAAATATTGACGAAAGTTGGAAAACATAATTAAATAATCATTATATCAGGTATTGATGGATGACCTATCTAGGAGGCAGAACAGATTTATAAGGAAGGTTGTTGCACTATCATCTGCTGGAGTTTTCCTTGATGGCTATGATCTGTTCATTATATCTGTTGCACTTATTTTCATAGAATCACAGGGATGGCTAGCAACCAATTCTTCTATGAAGAGCATTCAGATGGGTCTTTTGAATTCATCGGCATTAGTTGGAATGTTTCTTGGTGCCCTGATTGTTGGAAATTATGCAGACAAAATAGGTAGAAGAGCCCTGTATGTAATAGACCTAGTTTTCTTTGTGTTTTTTGGATTGTTAACAGCATTTGCGACTAATATAACCGAACTAATTGTGTTTAGATTTTTCCTCGGGATTGGAATAGGTGCTGATTACCCTGTTTCCTCAACTTATGTTGCTGAGTTTTCACCAAAGAAATCTAGAGGAAAATTGGTAACAACAACTTTCATGTTCTGGGGAATAGGTTCAATTCTTGCCGCAATCATTGGATTTAGTTTTGGAAGATTTGAATTTATCAATATATTTGGTTATCGCGTTGAATCTTGGAGGTTAATGCTTGCCTCTGGAATAATTCCTGCCTTCATAGTCCTCCTGTTGAGGCACACTATGCCAGAATCGCCAAGGTGGCTTTTGAGTAATAGCAGGAGGGAAGAAGCTGACAAAATAATTACCGATATAAAGAATAAGTATGGACTAGATTATTCCCAGGATTTATCTCTCGTGGAACCTGAGAGAAAGGGAAAGATCTCAGAGCTTCTCGGCCCTAAGTACAGAAGAAGAACCCTGTTTGCATGGATCCCCTGGTTTTTTATGGATATTGGGGTCTACGGTGTTGGAATTTCCATTCCATATATACTTGAAAATATTGGGTTCAGGGGTACTACAATAATAGATAAGGTAAATTCCATTCTTGGGACGGTCATACTTGATATATTTATATTGATAGGATTCATCTTCGCAATCTTTATCATTGAGAGAATAGGCAGGCTTAAGCTGCAGGAAATTGGATTTTTAGGAATGGGAATATCGCTTGTAGCCCTTGGCCTGTATTACTATAATGGTCTAGCAATAGTGATGGCAGCGCTTGCAATGTATCTGCTCTATGAGAATGCTGGGCCAAATGTTACAACCTGGGTGATACCAACCGAGATTTTTCCTACTAGATTGAGAGCAACCGCACAGGGAACTTCATCTGCATTTAGCAGGATAGGCGCAATTCTTGGTACATTTTTCTTCCCAGTACTTGTTTTTGCATATGGATGGAGCTTTACATTCTTTGTTATTGCAGCCGTGATGTTTCTTGGATTCATGTTCACTCTAGTTCTCGGGATAGAGGCAAAGGGATTAACATTGGAGGAATCTTCGAAGCTCTTCCTTGAATTCTCGAAGTTTCTAGATGAATTAAGTACAAAAATAATGGAAGCTGCAAAGGAATTGAAGGAAATGGTAGAAAAATATGATAATCTTGAACAGAGGGCTCAAAAAATAAAGGAAATTGAACATGAAGCTGATTCCATAGTGCATAAGATATACACGAGAGTAAATTATATGAATAAGCCGCTTGAATCGGTAGATGTTGGTATGTTAGCTACGAAGTATGACGATATACTCGATTTCATAAATGCGGTTTCGAAGAGGATTGTTCTTTTTAAAGTACAAAGAACTGATGAAATGATACGCTTTGCAGACGTTATATTGGCTTCGGTTGAAGAGGTCAATAAGGCCCTTAAATACTTTGGAGATTTCGATGAGGGGGATTTTGATTCAATTATAAAAGAATGTGTTAAGATAAACGAGCTTGAGAATGATGCTGATGATTTGTTGGCACACTCGCTTGCGCAAGTTTTTAATTATGAGAATCCAATTGAAATAATAAAATACAAGGAACTTTATGAATACATGGAGATAGTAACTGATAAGTGCGAAGACGTTTCTGATATATTCAGAGACATGGTTGTCAAATACAGCTGAAAAGACCTAAGATGCCTGTTTTCTCTTATTTGTTAATAAAATCATTAGGAGCCGCGATTCCCTTCAAATTAAACTCTTATTTTCTTATAATTCAAAAGATTATTTACTTACAGTTGATTAACCATCATGCCTCTTCTTAAAATTACTGTTACTCTAAAGAAAAGTGTTGAGGATGCTGAAGGACAGTCAGTAATTAAGGCTTTAAAATTGCTTGGTTATGAAAGTATAGGGAATGTGAGAACCGGAAAAATATATTATATCGAAATGGAAAATGCAACTCTTCAGGATGGGAAAGAGTTCTGTTCTAAGCTGCTTGCCAACCCTGTGATAAATGATTGCAAGGTGGAGCTTGATGAATTCTGAATTTTTTGAAATAATCGATATTTTAAATTCTGGAAAAAAAGAACTGGATAGAATATCAAAAAATTATAACCTTGGGCTTTCAGCTGAAGAAATGTTGAGGATAAAGAGCTACTTTTCCTTCCTAAATAGAAATCCAACAGATGTTGAATTGCAAGCTCTAGGACAGGCCTGGAGTGAGCACTGTGGATACAAAAGCTCCAAGATTTTTCTAAAAAAATTCATTTTTGGAATAGCACCGAATAAGATATTATCACAGGGAGATGCGGGTCTTGTTGATTTCACAGATGATCTGGCGATAGCTCTGAAAATGGAGAGTCATAATCACCCGTCAGCTATAGAACCATATGGGGGGGCTGCGACCGGAGTTGGGGGAATACTGAGAGATGTCCTTAGCATGGGCGGACAGCCAGTCGCTGTCACAGATGTGCTCTACTTTGGGGATAGGAACAAGAAAGGCTTTCCATCCCCGAAGTTCATAGAAAGTGGTGTAATATCTGTTATAAGGGATTACGGGAACAGGGTTGGAATACCCACGGTCTCGGGGGGTATTTTTTATTCCGGAGATTTTGTTCCAAATGTCCTAGTTAATGTTGGATGCGTAGGGGTAGTTAAAAAAAGCAATGTGATGAAAGCATCTGTTGACAAGCCGGGATTGAAACTTATTATCGCAGGGGGAAAAACAGGGAGGGATGGAATACACGGAGTCAATATGGCATCAAAGACTCTTGAAAAAGGGGGAGAAGATTCCACTACCGTCCAGCTTGGAAATCCCATTATCAAGGAACCGCTTATTCATGCTGTACTTGAAGCAAATGAAAGGAAGCTTTTATATGCTCTCAAGGACCTTGGGGGAGGTGGCCTCAGCAGCGTTATAGGGGAGATGCTTTTGAGTGGAGGTATGGGAGGGGACATCTATCTTGACAAAGTACCTCTCAAAGAATCCGATATGAAACCCTGGGAAATATGGATTTCAGAAAGCCAGGAGAGGATGATGCTTGCTGTAGAGGAAATAAATGTGAACAAGGTAATGGAAGTTTTAAATTCATGGGATATCACCGCAGAAATAATAGGTGAGAGCAGGCTTGGAAAGGATCTTAAAATATATTATGAAGGTCAGAAGGTACTTGATATGGACCTTGAATTCCTGACGTCTTCTCCTCTTTATCAGAGATCTTACAGAGCCGTTAAACATTCAAGGGAAAGTTTTCTTCCCAGTTACCCAAATAATATCGGGACTATAATTCTTAAAATGGTTGGAAATGTTAATGTTAGAACAAGGGAGTTTGCTGTAAGACAGTATGACCATACAGTAAGAGGAAGCACGGTCGTTGGACCTTTTTCTGGGAATGTCGGCTTCGAAGGACCTACTGATGCCTCGATCATAAGACCATCGTGGGACAGGAAGGAGGGAATTGCAATATCCCATGGATCAAATCCTTTCTATTCTAAAATAGACCCATTCAGAGGTGCAAAGGCTGCAGTTGATGAGGCAGTCAGGAATATTGTATCTTCAGGTGCAACGCCTATTGCATTTTCAGACTGCCTGAATGCGGGTAATCCAGAGATACCCGAGGTAATGGGGGAATTCATTTCCATGCTTTCTGGATTAAGGGATTCAGCATCCTCCCTTGAAATACCTTATGTATCAGGCAATGTATCATTCTACAACCAGACTGGGAAGAGTAGAATCCCCACTCTTCCAACAATCCTTGCTGTTGGAAAAATTGACAACTTAGAAAGAGCACTTACTCCTGATTTTAAAGGCTTGGAAAATCCTGTGTATATGATAGGATTCCCCTATCCGGAGATGGGGGGTACCCTTTATTCCAGAATCAGAAAATTCCGTGATAGTAATGTGCCAAATTCTGACCCCCTAACACTTAAAACAAGAATAGCAAAATTCCATAAGGCCTGGAATGATGGCCTCATCCTTTCTTCTCACGATATATCTGACGGTGGCTTGGCTGTTGCTCTTGCCGAGATGACAATTGGTTCCGGAATAGGAGTGGACATCGATTTATCTGCCTTTGGAATGAGAAGCGATACATTCCTTTTCTCAGAGACACAATCAAGGTTTGTTCTGGAGGGAAGCAAAGGTAGTGAAGAAAGAATGAAGGAAATATTCGGTGATGATATATTCCTTTTAGGATATACCTCTGAACTATTCACAGGTGTGAATGGTGAGGAGAAACTTTTCAGAATTGAGCCTTATAAAATAAGAAAGAAATGGAAGGAGGGATACTCTTGAAAAATCCTAAGGCAGCAGTATTGACGATGGAGGGGACGAACAATGAGATGGAGGCTTACCTTTCCTTAACCCATGCTGGTGCAAATGCAGAAATTGTACACATAAAGAAATTTGAAAATTCAATAAAAAAAATAGGAGATTATGATCTCATATTCCTTCCTGGCGGATTCTCGGCAGGCGATTATATAAGGGCAGGAGCAATAATGGCCGCCAGAATTAAGGCAAAACTTTCAAAGGATTTAGAGAATTTCGTCAATGATGGAAGGCTAATAATGGGACCTTGCAATGGATTCCAGGTCCTAATAGAGCTTGGCCTCCTCCCGAATATTGAAGGAAAATGGGAAACAGAGGCAGCTCTGGCACAGAATATATCCAATAGATTTGAGGCAAGAACAGTATATGTGAAGGTGAACAATAATAAATGCATTTTCCTGAAAAAATTCCAGGAAGGAGAAATACTTAAACTTCCGATTGCCCATATGGAGGGAAGATTCATTACCAGAGACGAGAGAATCCTGAATGAAATAATGAGGAGAAAAATGAATGCACTGAGCTACGTTGACAGCAATGGAAAGGAGTCGGGATATCCTTGGAATCCCAATGGCTCTACTATGAATATAGCAGGGCTGTGCAACGAAATGGGAAATGTACTCGGACTCATGCCTCACCCTGAAAGGGTATTTTATAAGATTACTGAATCCGACTGGACAAGGAACGGAAATGGGGAAGGGATGGGTTACAGGTTTTTCCTATCAGCGGTTGAACATATGAAGGAAAAATTTTAAAACTCTTAATCTTATCCACCCCCGTGAATTGGAAATACCTGATAGTAGCAATGTTGATTCTAATGCTTTCCATGAGTTATGTTAACACTGGAGCTCATGCACAGAGCACTGTAGTGTATCCAACAATAAGTTACCACACTTTTACCGGTTACAATATTACAATTACGGATACTCAATGGCTAAATGTAGTTTATCCTATAATTTACAGTACAAACTTCTCAACGTATAACTGGAAGAACAGTCCATTGAAGCAATATCTTCTGTTTGACTATTCGCTTACAGGCCTCAATCCTTATGGAGCCGAATTTATAGAGGCTATGGAAACGATTGGAAATTTTACCATATTCAATGCAACACTCGCTTTCAAGCAGATAGCTAATCTTGATGCAACTGGAGATGGTTATACAAATCAGGAAAAATTGAATGCAGGGGCTCTCCCCGGATTTTATAATTCTACTCCTGGAAGCTTTTCAATACCCACAACCAGGTCAACCTACGGATTCATATTTGCCGGGGGAGTGATAGCGTCAGTAATAATCCTGTATTTCGTCTTCAACAGGAAAAAAGATGAATGATCTTTCTATAACAAAAGCTAAGGAATTTTTTCATCTTTATTATTCCAATATAAAAAACCCTGAAATTTTTGGAATCAGGAAACTGGAAATGAGAGAAATAGCATTTTCATTTTTCGATAAGGCAGGTATGACGCGTCACACCTCATTCAGCAGTCCAGGGAAAATGATGTCATTCATAAATGAAAACATTCCCCAGCATTTCTATTATTCTAGTGCATACTATGAGAGCCCTTCAGAAGATATGGATTCAAAAAAATGGAAAGGTGCAGACCTTATATTCGATATTGACGGTGATCACATTGAAGGCGCTGAAAAGATGAGCTATTCCGTGATGCTCGGAGAGGTCAAAAAGGAGCTGAAGAAACTTATAATTCTGTTGAGGGACGATTTTGATCTGAATTGGAATAATATGGAAGTTGTATTCTCTGGCAGCAGAGGTTATCATGTCCACGTATACAATATATTCAATGATATAGAGAGTCAGGAGAGGAGGGAGATAGTTGATTACATTACAGGGAGGTGCATCTCTGGAGAATTTCCACTTAACCCAAAGAATAAATGGAGCATCAGGGTTGAGCAGAAACTCAAGCAAATGAAGGAAATAATTGACTCTGATAAAAAATGGAAAGATAAAATTGGAAAGGAAACTGGCAATGATTTGCAGGGGATCCGGTCAAAGAAGGACTCAAGACTCACTGAAATATTGCAAAAGGAGGCGAGCAAGAGAACGAAGAAGGAATTTGCTGCCCTAATAGACGAACCCGTCACTATTGACATTCACAGACTGATAAGGACACCAAACAGTCTCCACGGGAAATCTGGATTAAGGGTGTTGTACATTGATCCTGATAGAATAGAAAGTTTCGATCCTCTGATAGAGGCAGTACCTGATGAATTTAGGGAGGTAACTGCACAAGTAAAGATCACCAAAAGTACAAAGCTAGAGCTGATGGGGGATTACAGTGAATTTAAGGAAGGAAATTACTCATTGCCACTTTACAATGCCCTGTTCATAGTTTTGAAGGGCAATGGTGAATTTTCAGAAAATCAGTGAAATATTTAATTAGTTAATATTTATACCGATGGTATGGGAGCCATTAGGCCAACATTGGTTAAGACAGTTGCCAGGACAGTTTACGAGAAATATGAGCTTTATTTAGATAAAGATTTCAATCATAACAAGGAGGTTATAGATAAGGTCCTTCCTGATGCGTCCAAGAAGCTCAGGAATCTTGTTGCAGGTTATGTGACAACATACTGGAAAAACAAGAAGATGCCAAAAAAGAGAAAAGAGCCGGAAGCAGAAGACTTCACAATGTAATTTTACAATCCTGATTTTTCTCTTTTTGCAAATATAAGATATGCAGATGGGCTTTCTCTCTTCACGTCCACCATGACATATTTCTTTTCCTCTAATTTCATAAATGCTTCCCTCGTCTTTTCCCTCCATTTTCGAAGTATTTTTAAGTCATCCCTTGGTATTTCTTCAGGTACCTCAAGACCAACAAAATCGTCACTCGGTTCTGATAAATAGTCATAAGGTCTATTTCCTTCCTTAATTTTTCCCAATACGGTGAATTGATTGTTGCTCACGGGAATCCTGTCAAGAAATTTATGAGCCTCTATCCTGTCTGATTCTACACCCCTGTTCTCCCTGCTGTCCATGTGACCATAATAATTTAGCTTGTAATCATAAGCGAATGCTTTCAGTTTATGGGTATTGAAATATGAATTCCTGACCTTCAGGGGATCAAAAGTCCATCTGACTTCATTATAACCGAGTTCCCTTGCAACCTTGAACTGATGCATCTTTATTTCGTATCCTATATTGGAATTCCTGTAATCCTCAATTACGCCGGCCATGTGAGAATAAAGATATTTGTAATCATCCTTTCTTCCAGGGAATGCTAGGCTGAATCCGACCGCTTTCTCACCATCCAACGCTATTTCCACCAAACCTCCATTGTTATTTATTGCGACAAGAATGGTCACTGGGACTGGATATTCTCCCTCCATTCCCCATATTTCCCTCTGCATATCCTCTACTCTCTTGTATTCATCAATAGATTTTACTCTTCTGATTTCCACGCTCTCTGATAATTTATACTGATTAATAAATTTCTAATTCATTCCTTGCTCTTTATCCTGTTCTTTACTGCCATTCCCTGTTTGAATTCAGTCATTTCCTTTCTGTTCAACAGGGTCCTCCCATAGGCTATCAGGTCATCATCTTCATCCACAATTATCACCTCGTCACCAGGGCGTAATCCTTCATCTGCATCGCAGATGAATTTGCTGAACACATTTTTTCCTTCCCTGATGAAATCTATGACTTCACTGTCTACTATAATCCTGTGCTTTGGATATGGAAAATTATCGTGTATCAGTCTTGAGCTGTTCAGGTTAATACTAAATAATCCGTCGGATGCTCTCATTGATAAAAGAATATTGCTATCCAGAATAACATTCCTTATTTTACCTGTGTTCTTGCTTCTGAGCAATTCTATTCTTTCCATTGGTATGATTTCAAACAGTCCTTTCCCGAACTGATACTTGAAAATATGATTTACTTTCATTTTAAGGTATCTATCCCATTCTGGTCTGTTGAATTTAGCTATATCAAAATCTTTCTCATAATATTCCCCTGGGAACAGAGACTGGGCCACGGGATATGTCTCATCCATATATAGTGAGATATTACCAAATGGAGTTTTTACCGCTTCCACCGGTTCATCTAGGAAATATGAATACGGTTTCCTTATTTCCTCTGTGAAATTCCCAACAATGGATTCCTTTTCAACAAACCTTCTAATCAGCGGCCTGTCGAAAGTTTCTGGTCCTGTGTAGAATACTGGTGATTTTTTTGATCTTGATTCATATTTTTCAAGAAAATCGTAAAATGATAATAATTTCCTGTACGCCTCAAGGAGCAAGGGATGTGATCTTGATCTGTATTCTACATAGTTCCAAAGATTTTCCTGCCTTATTTCCTCCCTTATCTTTGAAATTTCCTTAACTGTGAGGTATAAATTATGTTTGGCTATTGTATCCCTCCGTTCATCTTCCTTCATCTGTATTAACTCTTTGAGCGATATATCGTCGAAGTAAGGCGAAGGTGGGAGTTCCTCTGCAATTTCTTTAAGCTCAATTGTACCAGTATCTACTATGATTCTATCCTCTCTTGCATATTTGATGTATGCTGACGAGTCAACTACATCAACCCCTGCCAGGAATAGTAAAGGAAAGAACATTGGGTGGCCAGCTCCAAATGCATGAATCACTGATGCACTTTTCAGACCTATTTTTGAATTTAAAATAATCTCTATCACATCTGAATATCTATACCTCTCCATTAGGGGGACAATACCACCTATAGGATAATACTCCCCGCCAATTGATTGCATGAGTTCTGCACTTCTCACTCTCAAATCAGGAAACAGCCCGCCCTGAACTGGAAGTGCAAGGTAGCCGTTAGAAATTTCACTTGCCTCTTTCCCCCTTTGGTAGGTGGTTTCCATACCCATCTTAACTTCATCCCTGCTGTGATCAATCTCAGAAAACACATCTCTTATAGTGATGATATCAGAACCAATTCCGCTCTGGAATTCTATCATTTCCCTGTTGCTTGCCTGTATATCTCCATACATATGCTCCTGGAATGTTCCAGAGTCTGTCATTATTATTCCATCATAATTCAGATAATCGTGTAGATTTATATCAGCCCTGTAATTGCCTTTTTTGAGTATGTAGGAATTTGTTATTATACCTTCGATTTTTAACTTTTTAATTTCTGATAACCAGGGTTCTGGTTTGAATGGGTGTATAACTGGAAGTATTGTGGGTGTTTTCAATTTTCTTTTGCCTATAGTAATTTCTCCAATCCTTGCTAAACCATCCCTGTGTGATAATTGAAACATTTGCCTTTCCCCGGAAGATAATTATCTGGGGATAATAAATCTCTATGTTAAAAGATAATGAATTTAAAAAATTTGTAGATGGTTGCACCATCTACTTCTTCAGCACAATTTCAATTGAAGAAACGTTGCTTTCTCCATCCTCTCTCTGAACCTTTTCTGTGCTTATTTTAATGTCCCCATATTTTATTGGGGTTTTCATCATTGATTCCATTCTGCTCTTTACTATTTCAGCAACGTCTACTGCCCTCTTTATAGCCATTCCCCTTGCCTTTATTGATACTTCACTTGCTCCATTTGTAAAGAGCATTATAGTGCTGAAAACATAGTTTTCTGTCGGTTTTTTCCCGATGAAAATAGTGTTGTTATCTGCCACGTTTATCACCAGCGTTGTGAGATAATCAATTTCTATAAATAGTTATTCCATGTCATCGCATTATTCATGGAAGTCAAATATTTTCTTATTCTCTAATTACATTAACATTTCAGCGAATATACATCTTAATTACATTTAATTATAATAAATTATAAGTAATTATTTTCATTATACAAATATGGCAGAGGATAAGAAATATACAACAGTGTCCATTCCGACACCACTTTTTGAGAAAATACAGCAGAAAATCAAGGATACCGGCTTCACGTCAGTGAGTGACTATGTTACATTTGTACTTCGAGAAATTCTCGCGCATTCCAATGACAGCGAGGCATTTACTGAAGAAGACGAGAAAAAGGTAAAGGAAAGACTGAAGTCACTCGGATATCTTGACTGAGGGATTGAAATGAAGGTAATGGTCGTTGGCCTTGATTGTGCAGCGCCAGCTCTGATGTTCGATAAATTGAAGGAGCACCTGCCGAATATAACTAAGATGACAGAAGACGGAATATATGGAATGCTGAGAAGTACTGATCCACCCATAACTATCCCTGCTTGGATGGTCATGGCCACTGGCAGATCGCCAGGGGAAATTGGACTTTATGGTTTCAGGTCCCGTGTGGGAAATTCATACACCCAGATCAAAATCCCATCTTCAAAGGATATAAAATTTGATACTGTTTGGGATATCCTGGGTAAAAGAAACAACAGAAGCATAGTTGTTGCTGTTCCTCCAACTTACCCTCCTAAACCGATTCCCGGTATCATGATCTCCGATTTCATGACACCGGATAAGGATAAGGAATTCACGTATCCTCCAGGATTGAAAAATGAAATTCTACGGGATTTTCCTGATTATCAGTTCGACGTGAAATTCAGGAAACCAGAGAAGGAGAAAATAATCAATGAGATATATCAGATGAGTGATACCAGGTTTAAGCTAGTGGAAAAACTTTTGCAAGAAAAGCCTTGGGACTTCTTCTTTATGGTGGAAATAGGTATTGACAGATTGCATCACGCATTCTGGAGATATATAGATGAGAATCACCATCTTTATGAGAAAAACGATGTTATGAGGAATAAATTCATTTCATACTTCGAAATGGTTGATCATCACATAGGGAAATTAATGGAGATGATGGATGACGAAACAGTGATGATGATAGTTTCAGACCATGGCGCAAAGGGAATGAAAGGAGCGTTTGCAATAAATCAATGGCTTATAAAGGAAGGCTACCTTAAACTCAAGAATGAAAAAGTTGCGCAGGGATCTTCTCTGGATGAGGTTGATGTAGACTGGTCTAACACTAAGGCATGGGCCTGGGGAGGTTACTATGCAAGAATATTTCTGAACATCAAAGGGAGAGAAGCCCAGGGAATAATAGAACCATCAAAGGTCAAGGAAGAAATCGCAGTTTTAAAGGAAAAACTGAAAAATATAAGAGGACCTAATGGGGAGGAGTGGAAAACCATAGTCTTTGAGCCTGAAGAGAAGTACGAAGTTGTCAATGGAGATAGGTCAGATCTTTTTGTCTACCTTGACGACCTTAATTGGAGAGCCGCTGGAACTCTTGGATATGACACAGATTACCTTCTGGAGAATGATACAGGACCGGACGATGCCGTCCACGATTATAATGGGATATACATAATTTACAGAAAGAATAAGAAGATAGGAAAGAAGATTGATTCAACTATATACAGGGTAGCTCCAACAATTCTTGAACTTTACAATGTCAGGAAAAAATATGGAATCAAAGGTGAACCGATGGAGGGGATAGAGTATGTCAAATGATAGGGGATTTGTTCTCTGGTTTACAGGCCTTTCAGGTTCAGGAAAAACTACACTGGCAACTCATCTTAATGAACTCATGAAGAAAAAGGGGTATAATGTTGAAATTCTTGATGGGGACGAGATAAGAAAAGGGCTATCAAGGGACCTCGGATTCTCCAAGGAAGATAGGGAGAAGCACAATGAGAGAGTGATGTATGTAGCAAAATTACTTTCAAGAAATGGGGTAATTACACTTGTCCCACTGATTTCTCCTTACAGAGAGATTAGAGAAAAGGCGAGGGAAGAGATAGATAATTTCGTAGAAATATACGTGAGATGCCCACTCGATGTCCTGATTAAAAGAGATACTAAAGGTCTTTACAAAAAGGCACTTGCGGGTGAAATAAAAAATCTGACGGGACTTCAGGACACATATGAAGAACCGTTGAATCCTGATATAGTTATCGACACAGATAAACTCTCAATAGAGGAGAGTGTGAATACTATAATCTCACAGCTCAAGAAGAAAGGATTCCTTGACGGTAAATTTGACGCGGAGGATATGGACATAATAAATTCATAATTTCTATTTTCCCTCGGCGGCTTTTTTTATTCTGTTCATTATAGCTAGTCCGATTCCTTTCTCTTCAAATGGTTCTATTATTCCATATTCATATGCACTCCTGTCAAGTTTCCTGAATGATGGAAACAGGTTGCGAGCTACTTCGTAAAGATCACCATGGGAACCCAGCACTATTGTAGGACAGTTTATCTCCTTTGATAATTCATAACTACATAGTACTACAAAGTTTCCTCCTTCCACGCATTTCTCCTTTATGGATTCAGAGGAATCAGCCAGAAACATTTTCTTGGATGGGGCATAATGTCTATACTTCATACCAGGTGCCCTTGGAGCTCCTTCAAGGTTAGATGATACTATAACCTTCATTCCAAAAATTTTTCCGATATCTTCTGATGAAAATGCCCCTGGTCTCAATATTATGATCTCATCTCCTTTCAACATAATTACCGTTGATTCCACCCCAAAGAAAGCTGGACCTCCATCAATTATCATTTCAACTCTATCATCAAGATCCTCTTTTACTTCTGAAGCGAATACAGGACTTGGTTTCCCTGATTTATTTGCACTCGGAGCAGCAATAGGAAGACCACTTTTACTTATCAATTCCAGAGGAACCTTATGTGCTGGCATCCTCACCGCTACCGTATCTAAGCCACCGGTTGCAACATTACCTATATTTCCCTTGGGAAGAACAACTGTTAATGGCCCTGGCCAGATAGTCTGCAGTTTTTCTGCAATCATATCAGGTACCTTATTAGATACATCGTAAAGCTGTTCAAAAGAAGAGATATGAACAATCAATGGATTGTCTGAGGGCCTTCCCTTAGCAATATAAATTCTGCTGCTTGCTTCATCGCTTTTTGCGTTTGCACCGAGACCATATACAGTTTCTGTTGGAAATGCCACAAGTCCACCATTTTTAATTA
Source organism: uncultured Thermoplasmatales archaeon (assembly GCA_964541025.1). Classification (GTDB taxonomy): domain Archaea; phylum Thermoplasmatota; class Thermoplasmata; order Thermoplasmatales; genus JAGDXO01. The sequence goes on along the minus strand of CAZIOW010000001.1, from coordinate 7,482 downwards.
TTTTGGCTGCCCTTTCGATTACATCCCTATCTGGATTCAAAGGATCTACCTTGACAACATTGTTCATTGTTCAAATATGCTGTTCTGTTATTAAATTTATTTCAAAAGTAATCTCCTTTCTTAAGGAATATCCGAAGGAATAATGCTGATACTACAATATCAAAGAGGAGGGTCATAGGGTATCCACTGAGTACTGAGGGAATATTCTCAAAGAAACGGCCTGAGAATCCGAATATTATTGCATTTATGATTATTAGCGGTAGCGAAATGGCAAACGTCTTCAGCAGAACCCACCTCCCCCCAATACCTTCCTGTGAAAGTGTATACACTTCCTTGGGTATGGCTGAGATTATGTAGGCACCTCCCGCCATCAGAACTGTTAGCAATATTACCATGAAATATGGGAAATTTATAGCCATGAAACTAAGCGACGATCTGTTGTAAAATGCCATAACTACAATTATTATTGCATAATAGAACATTCCAACAATAGATATCAAAAGCAATTTTGAAAGGAAAAAATCCCTTCTTGATATTGGCAGTGCAGATAGATGCCATGCAGATTTCCCTTCAAGGCCTATAAGCAGAATAAAATCCACAAGGAATATTGATGAAAGATAAGGAAAGGAAAATTCATACTGGGATGTGCCTGCACTTACCGTGCCTATGCTCATCACCATCGGTATGATGAAAGTGATGGGAATGACCAGTATCATTATTGAACCTCTCCTTCTCAATATTATTTTAAAGTCCTTCAGGACCCACGATATCATTGGGCGTCTTGTCCTCATCTTCTTGTAACTCTCCCTGCTTTTGATAGCGTTATATATATCTATATTCTCAGTGAAATTTTTCTTCTGCAGGTATGTATATAAGAGATATATTAAAGAGAACATTACTCCAAATGATGCATAAGGATAGTAGTTAAGGGTGGTAATGTTTGAGTATGTCAGAGGAATAAAAAGGAAGGCATACTGCGGGACATGGATTGCGCCCATGAACTGTGGATCTGTTGAAAGTTGTATGGCAAAAATGAATATAACAAAAATAAGTACCTGGAAGATTTGTCCAAGATACAGTCTTTTACTTCTCTTGTTGGTATTTGTCTTGGTGAATGAAACGCCCAGAATAAGGGAAATTGTTCTTCCAATGTAAAGAAACAGAACTGAAAACAGTGTGTAAAGTATTATAGGAATAGGATTCTTAAGAAATAATGAGATAATAATTCCTGCGGGAATTGTCACAAATGGAAGATAACTCTCATTATACATAAACAGGGCAAGCGGGACAACAGTCCTTTCCACCTTTATTGGAAGAGAGGTTAATGGAGAGAGTAATTTCATGTCCCAGAGGCCACGATAAAATTGAGAATCATTCATCACAGATAGTATTAGAAGAAGGATGAACAATGTGAAACTTCCAGTTGAAATAAGGCTTCTCTCCCTGATCATCGCAAGCCCGAACATCATTGAAATGATTCCATAGAAAAATGTGTTAATAAAGATAGATGATCTCACGTTGTTGATGAGGAATTTCCTTGCTATCTCCATTGAGAATTTATCATTCTTCTGGAATCTTGGAGTATTCTTGAGGTACTGGTATTTCAGTTCAGTATTCAGTATTTTAGCAAGGAATATTCTATCTTTCAGGTTCATCTTGTACCTCTTTAAGTATTGGTCTCTTCAAACGAGCAGTTCCTATTTTTTCTACATCAATTGTGATAGCAGAACTTTCTTCCTTAATATAGCTCAGTTTTTTTACTTCCATTCCATCTGGGTCAATTATCCTGCTTCCGCCCCAGAAAACGAGATTTCTCTGCAATCCTGCCGTATTCACATATACTAAATAGGCCTGGTTTTTTATCGCAACAGAAGGAAAAACTTTTTCAAAATGTGGTCTTGAGGTGAATGGGGATGCAGAAATATTTATGATTAAATCAGAACCTGGAACAATTGGATCATCAAAAAATAGGTCATAACATATCTCTACGTTCACCTTTAAATTTTTAAAATTAATCACCAGTGGATTTGCACCTTTTTTAAAGAACCTTTCCTCTTCAAATGGACCAAAAGTCGGGAGGTGCATCTTATGATAGTAAGAGACACTTTTTTCATGTATTATTACTGCAGAATTTCTGAGGAATCCCTCGTATTTAGGCGCTCCAAAAATAAGCATTCTTTTTCCTAAATCGTCCTTTATGCTGTCAATGAATTCTTGACTAATATCAAGTAATCTTATATAATCACGCCAAACATAACCGGAATAAAATAGCTCGGGAAACACAGCTATATCAAATTCCTTTGTCAGGACTGCCTCTATGGTTTTTTTATTAATATCGGGTCCTTTTATTGAGTTGCGCTGCTCAATGAGAATATTCAAGTCCCGCATCTTCTTTAGATATTAAATTACAATATCTATTTTACGTGTCCTTTTTTAACTTTCAAGTATGTACTATAACCACACTATATTTACTATGCCCATCCTTTAATTCATATCTTTCTTTAAATGGATGTATATCCTCCATCAATAATTATTTCACTCCCTGTAATGAAGGATGACCTATCCGATAAAAGAAAAACTATCGTCTCCGCTATTTCATCTGGCGTGGCTATTCTTCCCATTGGATGAAGAGATTTTAGATTCTCATAATATGATTCGATATTTCCAGAATTTTTTGCATTATTCTCAATGAGCGGGGTATTGACATAGCCTGGAAGTATAACATTAAATCTTATGTTTTTTAATGAATATGTTATTGCGTCAGATTTTGTCATTCCGATTAGTGCAGATTTACTGGCTGCATAGATGGAGGTGTTTTTGGAACCTACTTTCCCGATCACAGATGATATGTTTACCACAGATCCCTTGCCAAGTTTTAGCATATGCGTAATTGCATACTTGTTGCAATAAAATGCTCCAAATACATTTACTGAAAAAGTTTTCCTGAGTATTTCATCGTATATATTTTCCGACGTAGACGGTTTTGGGGAAATAGCAGCATTATTAACCAATCCGTAAGTGAAACCAAATTTTTCCTCTATTTTTCGGAAGGCATTCTTAACTCCATCCTCATTTGAAACATCTGTCTCGATGAATTCAAATTTATTATCTTCTGGAGACTTTGGACTTTCCAAATCTAATATAATTGGAATTCCACCGTTTTCCTTGATCTTCTTCACCGTGGCTAATCCTATACCGCTTGACCCTCCTGTTATAACCACTATTCTGTTGTCAAGTATTTTCTCCATAGATAGGAAGTGAAATTCTGCTCATAACTATATTCTATCTTTTATCATGAGTAAAAAAAATTTAGCATATCTTATAGTTGTGAATCTATTAATATTTATTTGAAATTTGAGAATGAGATATATGACCTCTAAGAATATAGTTATAGTTGGAGGAAACGCCGGCGGGGGGCTCATGGCCGGGCGCCTTGCCAGAATGTTACCGAAAGATCAGGTAAACATTACTGTTTTGGATAAACTTGGAAAAGTTGAATTTCAGCCTTCATTTACCTATGTAGCTTTAGGAAACAGAACTGAAGAACAGGTCTCCAAAGATTTTACACCTATGGCAAGAGAGAATGTAAAACCGATCAAGGCCGAGGTTACAAAGGTTGATGCAGCTAACAGAACTGTTTATACGAATAACGGGCAATATAAATATGATATTCTTGTGCTTTCCCCGGGTGTTCAGCTAAATGATTCCAAGTTCAAGGGACATGAGGATACATATCACTTCTGGGATATGCAATCTTCGTTGAGATTAAGATCAGCACTTTCCAAATTCAAGAAAGGGAAGATAGTTATTTCAGTTGCAAGTCCAATTTACAAATGTCCCCCGGTTCCGTGGGAAATGTCAATGCTTCTTCACGAATACTTCACAAATAAGGGTATAAGGAATGATGTTGATATAACAGTTGCACATCCAATGGGCAGACAGTTTGAGATGTTCGGACCGAATATTGCAGATCCGCTAGGGAATTGGATGAATGATATGAAGATAAATGGCCACTACAAATTTTTGCCGGTATATGCAGATCCCGTGAAACATGAACTTGTAGGCCAGAACAATGAAAGTATAAAATATGATCTGGCAATAGTTTCCCCAATTCAAACTGCACCAGATTTTGTAACAAGCAATGATGACCTCAAATCAAAGGTGGGATGGGCTGATGCTAACTACAAGAATTTCAGGAACTCTAAATATGATGATATCTATTCTATTGGTGATGTAATTTCTCCAACACTTGGAATGGGTATGGCAGGAGCATTCACGCACTTTGAAGCAGATACAGTTGCGACATTCATTGCTGATGATGTCATAGGAAGTTATTTAACACTTCCATTCAATCCGGTAGCAATGTGCGCTATGGAGGGAGGATCATACGGTTGGGTAGCTTACTGTGATTTCGGTAAAAAACTCAAGGATCCAAACTATGCTTTCAATGATTGCAGTGTGATGGGAAGAGGAAGAATTTACAAAATGCTCCATTCTGTCTATGAGAAGTATTATTATGCTACCATACTGAGAGGGAGGGTGTAAATATGGCAACTCTAGATGAAGTCTACGAAAAGTTGAACAAAATAGAGAGTAAACTCGATGCACTTGAGCCGACCCTGAATACAGTAGAAAAACTTCAGGAAAGTGGCATTATAGGAATGCTGGATGGATTTGCCGAGGAATTCGATAATATTTTCAATTATGCCACCAAGATGGAAATATTCGATATGATAACAATGGCAATCAGAGTTCTGGAACCACTAACCAAGATGATGAAGAAAGGAGATATCGAGAAACTACTATCATTGCTTGATAAAGTGGAGATAGATAAATTGGTTCCTTTGCTAGAAGCTGTTGCATCTTGCGCCCCAAAAGCAGAGGAAGTCATGAGCGTTTCATCAAGAAGAAAGAAGAAGATGGGACTTATGGAACTAATGAATACTGTTAGGAGTCCTGAGATGAGTGCCCTGCTTTCGATGGCGAAGGAATTATCAGGTTGCATGATGGAAAACAGCAAGAAAACGCAAAAATAAATTTATATTAAAAATTTTTTTTATTAAAGTTTTTATATCTATTATTGATATTTACCTATGACAACAGTAGTAGTAATTCATACTTGGAAGGATGATCAGGCTAACCAGGTTATGGACTTTGCAAAAAAAGTAACTGATATGGCGAAAGCGAAAAAACTTCCTCAGGGACTGGAGCTACAGTCAATAGATCTTGCCAAGGGGAAGAACCACGCAGTCTGTGTTTGGAACGTTGATTCACTTGATCATCTGATGCAAGTGGCAGGGTCTCTGGGACCAACCTGGGAGATAAATGCATTCGAAGCAAATAACTTCTACACAAAGAAAAAAGGCTTCTTCTGAGCATTATAAAATTTTATTCAATTTTTTTATGTATTCTATAGAATTATGATGTTTCATTCTCCTTGGTTCTTTCCAGTGAGAAAGTAATCCTGATAGGAATTCATTTTTCATCTTTCCATTTATTATAAAATAATTTTCTAGCTTTCCTTTTCCATCGCTAAATGACCAGTAATAAAATGAGCCCATATACGTTTTTATCACATTTCTGAAGAAATCTCCAAACCAATAAGAGGATACTTCAAATTCTACCTTTTTCTCATTGTTATTGTCGTCATATATTTTATAATCAGAATTCCCTTTTATCTTTTCTCCAATGATATTTCCTATTAGATTTGCCGAAACACTATCGAAATATTTGGGTCTAAATATTCCTCTATTTTGAAAGACTCCGGCGACATCATTCCTTAACTCAACACGTCTCATTTTCCAGACAGTTTTAATTAATTCTAGGTCATTGTAATCCCCATTTTCCTTTAAAAATTCAATACACTGGGGGATTTTATTATAACCGGTTTCTGCTTTAACATTCACATTTATGCTATAACTTTCTTTCAATCCATCTATTAAACCAAGTACAGTGGGAAGTGATTTGCCAATCGCTTCAATGAATATTATGAATCCTTCCTGTTTGAGTATCACCTCGTGCTGTATCAATGTTCCAGCGAATGAAGATATTTTACTAAGGACATCATCAAGCTGTGCTGGTGGATAATATTCGATCATTCCTCTGTAATCTCCATTATTTCTAGATATCTCTTGTTCATTTTCCTTTGGTTTTTCTCCTATCGAATCCATTTCAGCTTTCATAAATCCGTTTGAATACATAAACCACCTACCATTATCCCTCCCCAAAAGCGCAAGATTGGAACTGGAGAAATTGGGAAAATCCGAAATATAGACTGGATAGCCTAGATTGAATTCTATGGCAATAATATTTGGAAATGATTTGTAAAAATGTATTTCATTTACTATATTATAGGTCATTTTATCTTGATTAAAATCCATGTAATTACATTTTTCTGTCTCTTAGGATGGCAAAAATGTTCATAGAGAAAAATCCCAACTGTAAGTGCAGATTTCTACTTAGAATTCTTAATCTGATCCATCTTTTCTTTGATCAGTTTCATCGATACTTTCAGCACTTCACTCCTTACAGGTTCCTCAAACTGACTCATGAACATTCCCTGAATAACTAATACATAAGAGGTAAAAGTGGTTTCGTATATGTGAACATCTATCTTTCCTATTAAAGAAGGGAATTCACTAACCCTCTTTGATATAAGTGGTATAATATCGTCTGGATCAATATCCTTTGAAACCTCTATTTTGCTACGAACAATCCTAGATTCACTTGTTGAATGTATGAAAATTGAAGATTGTATTAACACACTATTAGGTATTTTCAACGGTATATTTTCGTCGGTAACTATTGTAGTGTACATTAATGATATCCCTGTAACCTTCCCTGTATAACCTGGGATCAAGAAATCGTTAGAATAAAATTTTGGAGGGTATGCAGGTGCTAAAACACCATATTGCCATGTTGATACAGTGATTCTATCTCCAATTTTGAAAGGTCTTGAACCAACAATGGCTATCCCACCAAATATGTTTCCAAGAACGTCCTGGGATGCAAGACCTATAACTATTCCAGCAAAACCACCTGCTACTAATGCTGATTCTATATTTATCCTGACAAATGCAAAAAATAGAATTGCGGTAGTTATGTAACCAACCGTTTTAACAAAGAAATTCAAAATTCCGGCAGTTGATTCACCAACTAGTTGTTTTGCCTTATTTTCAATTATTGAAGCGATTAAATTAGTTATTAAGACGCCACCCACTGCAAGAAGTAAACCATAGAAGACTAGATGATAACTTAAAACTATGGAATTATGATAAATTGCACTTAATACGTAAAGTGCAGAATACAATACCCCCACAGATATTATAACTACAAATAAGTAACCTATTATTCTTGAATTTTTCATTAATTCTTATTAGATTATCGCATAAATGATTTTCTAGATTGAAGTAATTCAAACTTTATGTCAGTGAGCTACTCCTCAGCTGAAGCTTCGGAGCTTCCTGATTCAAAGACTGACTT